>NZ_JBIUCG010000011.1:0-286470 GCF_044548645.1 Nocardia sp. NPDC051929
AGCCATGTACGGCAGAGCACGATTCGACCTACTCCGGCTCCGTGTCCTGGCCACCTCGTAGCAACCGGACCCATCATCGAAAGTGGGACAGAGCCCCGAATCTCCCCAACCGGGCTCATCGAAATGCCTCACCCGTGGGCGGTCCCAATCATAGGGGCTGTCGGTTCCCGGTAGTCGCCCGCCGGAGGTTGTCCGCAGTCGCCTGGGGATCGCGCAGCCGGTAAGAATCGCCGTCGAGGTTGACGACCATCGACCGGTGCAGCAGCCGGTCCAGCAGCGCGGCGGCGACGGTGTTGTCGCCGAGGATCTCTCCCCAGGACCCGACACCCCGGTTGGTGGTGATCACGATCGAGGTCTTCAACAAGCGTTGCGATACAACCTGAAACAGTGCTGACGCCGCCTCCGCCGGCAACGGCAGATAGCCCAGTTCATCGATCACCAGCAGCGCCGGACCAGCGTAGAAACGCATCGTCGTCGCCCAACGACCCTCGATCGCGGCCCGATGACAACGCGCCGCGAGATCGGCGGCGGTGGTGAAGTAGGTGCGGTAACCGGCGTGCGCTGCCGCTCGCGCGAGCCCGGTCGCCAGATGCGTCTTGCCTGTGCCGGGCGTTCCGATGAGCAGGACGTTGGTGGCGGTTTCCAGGTAGCGGCAGGTGCCGAGCTCGTCGAGCAGCGGCCGGTCGATCCCTGATGCGGCATCGACATCGAAGTTCTCCAGCGACGCCGGGGTCGGCAAGTTCGCGAACCGCAGCCGGCCGGTGAGGCGGCGCGCTTCGGTGTCCTCGACCTCGATCCGCAACAGCTTCTCCAGTGTCGCTGTAGCCGAAAGGTTTTGCATGGTGGCGTCTTCCAGCACCTGTGGTAGCGCTTCGGCGGCGGCATGCAGCTTGAGCGTGGCCAGATGTGATCGCAGTTGCTGGTAGCGGGTCGCGGTCTCGTCAGCGCCGACCGCCTTGGTGGCGCGGCGGGGAGTTTTCTTCGGGGTGGGGCTGGTCATTTGCGGCTCCTGGCGGTGGCGGCGCGCTCGTAGGCGGCCAGATCGGTGACCGTCGCGGTGGTGGCGTCCGTGTCGACGGTCGGGTTGGGGTCGGCTGCTGCGCGCAGCGCGGCCGCGGCGGCTCGGGCGGCGTCGCCGGGTGGGATGCGTTCCTTGCGGCGGTGCGGGCGGCCGGTGTTCGCCGCCGCCATCGCGGCGGCGTCCAGCGCGACGACATGACCGTGGTCGCGGACGGTGGCGCCGATCCCGTCGGCGGCGCGTTCGTGGCGGGCGATCACGATCCCGGCGGTGGTGGCGATGTCGATGTGGTTGCCGCGCAACGGTTGCGCGACAATCACTGTCGCCGATGCCAGCTCGGGTGGAACCCGAGTAGCGGTTGCCGCGCCAGGACACCATCGCCTGCCTGGATGCGACCCGGGGTTCGGCGACCATCGCCGGATAAGGCTCGGCGGGCATGGGCCGCAACGGTTCCCGCGCCGCGACCGTCGCGACGCTCGCGCGACCGTCGGCGGTGGGGCGCAGCCGGGTATCGCCGCGCAGTGAGCAGAACCTGTCGAGGGAGTCTTGGGCTTGTTCGACAGTCACCTCGTCGGCGAGTGTGCGCCACCAGCGTTGCGCGGCAGTGTGATTGGCTTTCTCGACCACGCCTTTGCGGTTCCCCCGCCGGGGCGGGCAGATCGCCGGCACCACCGCGTAATACTTGACGACCGCGGCGAACGACGCGGTGACCTGCCCGCTGGCCGGGTGGCAGACCGTCGACATGCGGTCGAACCGCCACGACCCGGTCACTCCGCCCAGCGCTCGGGCGACGCGGTCCAAGCCCTCGATCAGATGCGGCTGATCGGTCGACGGGGCGAGGTAGCCGCGCCAGCGGCCGGAATGGGCAACGACCCGACGAGCAGGTGGGCGTTGGCGCCCCACCCCCAGGCTGCTGGTGGGTCCGGCAGATCAACCCAGTCCCACTGGGTTTCACCACCAGGCGCGTGCGGGATGACGGCGTTAGGGCGTTCGGTCGCGGTCCGGCATGCCTCGCAGACCGGCCGCAGTCCGCGGGCGCGGATGTTGCGGGTCAGCGACTGATACGACAACGGGAACCCTAGCGGCTCCAGCTCGTCCATCAGGGTTTGCGCCCACAGGTGTGGGTCCTCGGTCAGGCGGGCGGTGACGTAGTCGACGAACGGCTCGAACGGATCTGGCCGGTGGCGTTTGCGGACGCCGGGGGTTCGTTGCCCGGCCAGATACGCGCGAATTGTCTTGCGATCGCGGCCGGTGTGGCGGGCGATCTGGGAGATCGTCCAGCCTCGGGCGCGTAGGGCACTGATTTCCACATCTTCCTCACGTGTCAACATGGAAAAGCGGGCCTCCTCCGAAAGGAAACTGCTGGTCAGGTGTGGTAACCACCAGCATTGGAGGAGGCCCGCCCTTCACGGCGGAGCCACACGGGACAAATGGGGAATCTCGGTCAAGTCACCCAGGTGGGTACCTTTTCGGCTGGTGAGGATGAAAGGGTGCCCAGTGGGTGTATTTCTCCGAAATGTGTACAAAGTGGGTAGCTCTTTGATCTTGACGTCCTGAGCGCTCGTCTTGGAGGCTTGTAACGGGCGGAGTGCCGAATCAGTTTAGGTTGGGCAGCTTTCGTCTTCGAGACCGGACGGTTGGCGTCATGACACTGGCAAGCACGTTGGGCGCTGGGAAGCGTGGCTCCTGCTCGGATAGCGGTTGTGGAAGCTGTCGCGACGAAACGGCCGCCGCCCGGTCTGTCGCGAGTGAGGAATCGAAGCGTGAGCACAAGGTCTGAAGAATGGTCACCCGGGCGAGTACCGGCAGGCTGGGGCGTCTCGGAAACTGAGCCCGCTGCAGCCAGGCACCCGCGCCGCGCTGGTCGCCTGGCTGGCCGAACGCCGCCGCCTGCTACGCGGCCACCCGAACAGGTCGCGCTGTTCCTCACCGAACACGCCCCGCACCGGCGCCTGGCCGTGCGCACCGTCGCCGACGCCGGCCTCGACATCTCGCCGGGCACGGTGCGTGCCACCGCCGAACAACGCATGCTGCGCGAAGGCCTCCCGCCCACGGTCGTCGCCGCCCGCCTCGGGCAGCAAGCCCCCGACTCGGGTCCGGGCACTGCTCGGCGCCGCGCCGCGGCCGCGTAACCGCCTCGCGCTCACCGCCGGTGAGCAGCTCGGCATGTCGTGAATTCCTCCCGCCGCGAACCTGATGGATCAGTGTAAGACTTACCCTGGCTGTCACGGACAACCTAGTTACGTCGTCCGCGCACAGAAAACACGACACTGAAAAATGCCGTTCCAGAGTCTATGTGGATTTGAGCATGCTTGTTTTGGTCTGGTGTCGACAGCGGCTGCCCCGGCGGTTGGCGTCCGCCCGAGGCTATGATCGTCGGCAACCTGCACGGATGGGTCGCTCGCCGCAGCGGCGTCCACCTCACGGCCAGCAAGCCTGAAAGCACAATTCGCCATGTATGTCAGCGGGTGAACCGCCTGGCTGCGCACACCCTCGCGAAGCCCGTAGGCGACCGTCAAGCCGTCGAGCGTGCCCGCCTCGAACTCACCGCAGCGGCCTGGTGCTCCGTGACGAACGTCGAAAGCCCCGCCCAGGAGAGCAGTTTCGCGATCAACGGCCACTTGCGCAGCCGCAGCAGCGCGGTCGCCACCGCGAGCATGACCGCCGCGCCGACCTGCCCGACCGGCGAAGCGGCTCACCGAGACCGAGGTCACGGCCGGGTTCTACGGGGATCTGTTCCGGCCCCCTGGACAGCCCCTGTCGGGGCCAGAGCCCTGGTATGACGCCGACGACGTCGAACCCGGGTTCGAGCAGAAGCTACTACCTGCACCCATTCCGCATCACCGGTCACATTCCCCGCGCAGTTCCCAAGCCACCGTCGGCACGTCGCGTGGTGAGCTGGATCATGAGCGACTCCCTGTGCCGCTTCCGAAGACCGGCAGCGGCTCAAGGAGATCCTCGCTTCGAGCACCGAACTATCCGCTCTGGTCGCGTTGGACATCCCTCATGACCTACCGAGCCTTATTGTCGCCGCGTAGGTCATCGTCAGACACCATCAACAGACCCGCGGTTCGGAACGTCGGCGCGGTTCACGGCCGTCGAGGCTGTCTGTCCGGGTAGAGAGCTTCGCGAACTTTGGGTATGCAGTGTTCCAAGACGCTTTCGACATCACAGACGTTCAGGCCGGATGACATCGACCTGTCCCAGTGTTCTGCCTGGAACAATGGTCGTTGCAGCCGAGCCCGAGGGCTGTGATCCCGTGGCCGCTCAGCGACCTGGGTTGCCATGGCTACGGTAAAGGCGACCGCAGCAGGCCACAGCCGCTCGAACGCCACTCCAGCCATCCGATACATCTCGCGGTATTCAGCAGGTCCCGAATCGCCATCGAAGTCTCCGTAGCTATCGGAGACGAGTTCGTCCCGTACCGACTCCATGAAGCTGACGCGGCAGGTGGATTGCAGTTCTGGGAAACTTCGGCCGACTGCGGCGATGATGGCGTTCAATGAGGCACCACAACCGAGGTCGGCCAGCGCAATCGGTCGCTGAGCTGCGGGCGGCAGCCATATCCATGTTTGCAACGAGTCGGCCCACCACTCTTCGGGTACCCGCCAACCGGGGGATCGTTCTTTCCACTGCTGCTTCAACCATCCCAGCAGGTCGGCCCCGCCAAGGCAGCCCAGCAGAACCTGGGCCGCCGCCCAGCCAGCTGGTGCCGCCACACTTTCCGTGGCAGCGAAGTCGAGGTCATATGCGAGCAGCGCAGGATCGAGGTCGATATCTGCATCGAAGATGCAGCACGGACACACCTCGAGCCGGGAATCCAGCATGTCGCGCGCTTCGAATAATCCATCTGAGGGGTAGCGGTCCCCGCAGATGTCACACGTCGCGCGTTCCGGGATGTCACTCTGGTCGCGGTGACGGGCTTCGCTGATCAAGCTATTGATCTCGGTGACGATCTCGGTGAAGGGCTGGTTGGTGGAGACTTCCCTTGGTTCGAACCCGACGACACGCTGCAGCTCGTCAGAGTAGTTGTACATGCGCGGGGCGGTCACGATGATCTCCAGCGGCGATCCCAGATCAAATGCATTCGGATCGTCGGGGTGCTCGTCACCGGTCAAATTCCGTTGAACGGCGGCACTCACCTCCCGCCCAATGTTTACCGTGGCTGGTCCCGCGTAGATCCATAGTCTGCCGCCCATCGGGAACTGGTCGGCGATCACCGGCCAGCCAGCTGCTCGGAACTCCGCGACGAGGCTGTCGTGCAACGTCGTCGCGAGTGGAACCTCCGCTGCCTTGAGTTTGTTCAGAGAATTGGCGGCGTCCAAATACGTCTTGCCGGTCGCTGCGGCGAACGCGCGGGTTTCTTTCTTCCGCCGATGATTACGGGTCATGCCTGCCTCCTGATCCGGCACGGCTTCCCACGCTCCGCGCTAGAAAGTCACGGGCACAATGATGGTTTAGAGTGGCGCGATCAGCAGACCCTGACCGTGGAACACCGGCAACGGCGTGGGCGTCGATATCCGGCATGGCGCGGGCCAGCGCCGCGGCCCGTATACACTGTAGTCCACGACAAGCGATTTGCGCAGCGCGCTGCGAGGTAGACACACTCAGGCGGGAAAGCTCGCGGACGCGTTGCGTCCTCCGGTGTTGGACAAGGATCAGTTCGCGCCGTTGTTGGAGGAATCGGTCATGCAGAAGTTGACCGGCGATCCCCACGCTCGCGATTCGAACAGTCGAGCGAATGCCCGCGACGGCGGCCGGTCGCTACTGGTGTCAAGAAGTTCGGCGGTGTCTCATCTGTTCAGCCTCGCCCGCGAGCCACGGCAGACTTTGGCCTTGCCCGATCTGCCGTGCGGTGACTGCGGTCGACCACACCCCACCGGGTATCAGCGACCTACCCACTGCGGATTGCCGATCCCATGGATCACCCTGGTCGCCGAAAGCTCTCACGCGCAACTGCGACCGCACTGGCGTCGTGTTGACCGGACTAATGATCGGCACACCGTCGAGTATCCGTAGATCCGCGATACAACTCGATACAACTCATCACCTGTTCAGGAGCAAGGAGATCAGGTGTTCGATGCAGTTGTTCGCGATCTTGAGACCGTGTCGGCGCTGCCACGGTGGGGTCGGGTCGAGCAGGTGTACGGTTCCGTCCCGTGGCGAGTGGTCGACGATGCAGGTGTTGGGGTGGAACCGATTCGCCGCTATCTCGGGGAGTTCGTCGCGCAGTCCAGCAGCACGGGTTCAGTGCGCAGCTATGCATATGCGCTGCTCCGATGGTGGCGGTAGCTGCGCGTTATCGGGGTGGCGTGGGATCGGCCGACGCCCAGGGAGGGCCAGGATCTGGTGTTGTGGCTGAAGCAGGCCGCCAAGCCACGGAACTCGCCGCGCACGAAGTCGGTGGCGACGGCCGGTGCAGTCAATCCGATTACGCGGAAGCGTTACCTGAGCGATCGTTACGCAGGCCGCACGATCCGTCACTTCACGCAGTGAGATCTTGTCAAGAACTGTGGGTCAGTAAGGTTCAGGCAACCTCCGTTCCGGTGGTGTCGTTGAGGTGCTTGTCGACGGTTGGCTGGAGCTGAACGAGGATCATCCAGTTGCCCGGGTTCTTGATGTAGGTTGCCCGGACTCGGTAACGCCCTGGATCGAGGGCGATGTGAAGCTGGTTGTCGAGTTCGATCTCAGTTCCCGGCCAGGCCGAGTCGAAAAGCATGACGGGTTCTCGTATTTCCCAGACGAGGTCTTCGCCTGGATCCCATATGATGTGTTCTTGTAATGCTTGCCGCGCTGCGGCGACAAGTTCTTCTTCGGAGTCTGCCGCTGCCCATCGCAGGAACGTCCGCTCGGCTGGGAGATATGTCGTGCGAGCGGGTTCGTCTCCAAGGACCAATGCCTGCTGCGAGCCGACTGTGACCAGGCCGATGTACCCCTCAACCGAACAGGCTCGGCCGTAGTCGCCCCATGTTTCTACGGGTCCGTCCATGCCGGATGCGCCGCGCCAGTGACCAAGTTCTGATTCGGGGGCGATCAGCAGGGGGCCTCCAGCGGACTCGACCCATGTGTAAAGCATGACGGCTCACTCTATGTGCGTTTGTCTGTCGGCGGCGGCAACCATGCGGCGGAGTCCGCGCGACACTGACCTGAGCGACGTCATTTCCATGCGCACACCCCGAAGGTCTTCTGCTCGGTCATGGGGACCGGGCCGCCGCGGTCCACCAACGAACCACCTACTGGATTCTCCGTAGCGGGTTCCGTGGTCGGCACGGATGGCACCGGGGTGGCCCGTTCCTATCGTTATGGACATGGAGATCACCACGAAGACCAGCACCGACATCACCATCGAACTCGAAGTGGCCGACCCCCGAGCCGCCACCGCGATCTACGAGTCCGCCTTCGGGCTCGGTGACCGGATCGGGTTCCGCGCCTCGCAGACACCCAGCACCGGATTCCGCGGATTCCTGCTGTCGCTGGTCGTCTCCCAGCCCTCCGCGGTCGACAGCCTCGTCATCACCGCCCTCACAGCCGGGTTCACCATCGTCAAACCGGCCAAGAAGAGCCTGTGGGGATACGGCACGGTCCTGCAAGCACCCGAAGGCACGATCTGGAAGGTCGACACCTCCAACAAGAAGGACGTCGGGCCGTTCACTCGCGAGATCGACAACCTGGTATTGCTGCTCGGCGTGGCAGATGTCAAGGCCAGCAAGCAGTTCTACGTCGATCGCGGGTTCACGGTCGCGAAGAGCTTCGGCGGCAAGTACGCCGAGTTCGCCAACCCGGGTTCGCCGGTGACCCTGGCGATGTATCCGCGCAAGGCCGCCGCCAAGGACGCCGGGATGTCGCCGGAAGGCAGCGGATCGCACCGCATCGTGATGGACAGCGGCATTGGTTCGTTCACCGACCCGGACGGGTTCATGTGGGAAGCCACGGCCTGAGCCCACAAGTTGACCAGCGGCAGAACAACAGGAGAAGGCTCATGAAGTTTCGGACCCACGTCGAACCGCCCGAGCCCATGCGTGGCCTGGAAGTTCCGCCCGAAGTGGTAGCCGCGCTCGGCGAGGGCGCGCGGCCACCGGTGACGATCACGATCAACGGGCATTCCTGGAAGAGCCGGGTCGCCCTCATGCGCGGCCGCTACCTGCTCGGCCTCAGCAACGCCAACCGGCAGGCCGCGGGTGTCGAGATCGGCGAGGAAATCGAGGTCGAGGTCGAACTCGACACCCAGCCTCGTGTCGTCGTCGAACCACCGGACTTCGCCGAAGCTCTGGACGCCGACCCCGTCGCCCGCGCCGCGTACGACGACCTTGCCTACAGCCGCAAGCGCGAGCACGTGCACGCCATCGAGAGCGCGAAGAAGCCCGACACGCGTCAACGGCGCATCGAGAAGGCCATCGCCACCTTGCAGGGCTGAAATTCGGTAGCGATACTCCGCCGACTGGCTACACGGGTCAGAGGAACGCCACCAGTGCCAGTAACTGAATCCGCTTCCGACCCGACGGCACCCAAGGAAGCGGGGGAACCTCAATCACCGGATGAATTCGAGGCAAGCTACCATCACCCGGTTCCGGCTGGAACTTGATTACCCCGCCCTCCAACAATGCGGGGGAACCTCAGGGACTGGGCACGGTCCCACTGATCGACATGGCACCGAGCAGAGTGGTGGTTGCCTGGAATGAAGGTGACACCAACCCCCTGATCCGATCGTTCGTGCAGATAGCCACGATCGCATACCTCGATCCCCCACCTCGGCCGTCAAGGCGACCCGGTCCACTAGGCGAACGAAGAGCGCGCCTCGGGACGCACCGAAAGTGACCCGTCGCTGCACGAGCAGTGGCTGATTCGGTTCGCAGATCCGGACACAGCGTCTGGCTGCGCCACACCGCCGCCGAGTGCATCGACTTCACAACCGGGGCCGCGCCGAATGGGCAACACCACTGCCAGCGCCGTTTCCGCCGGTGTCAGTAGCGCTAGTGAACTCACTCCCTTAGTATGGCGAGATGACGGAGTGGCGGCCTACGGCCTGCATCCTGTGCGAGTGCAACTGCGGCATTCAGGTACTTGTCGGACCTGATGGCCGGACGTTCGAGAAGATTCGCGGGGACAAGCAGCATCCCGCTTCAGCGGGGTACACGTGCAACAAGGCGCTGCGGCTCGACCACTACCAGAACGGGCGCGCGGGCCGGCTCACCGCCCCGCTGCGCCGCCGCACGGACGGCGGTTTCGACGAAATCGATTGGGACACAGCGATCTCGGAGATCTCGACCGGACTGCGGGAGATCGGCCGCCGCTACGGCGGCGAATCGATCTTCTACTACGGTGGCGGCGGTCAGGGCAACCACTTGGGCGGCGCGTACGCTCCGGCGACCATGGCCGCCTACGGCATGCGATATCGCTCCAGCGCCTTGGCCCAGGAGAAGACCGGCGACTTCTGGGTGTCGGCGCGGATGTTCGGTCACCCGCTGCGTTCCGATGTCGAGCATGCCGAAGTAGCGCTGTTCATCGGCAAGAACCCCTACCAGTCGCACGGATTCCCACGCGCGAGATCGGTGCTCAAGGAGATCGCCCGCGACCCGAACCGGGCGATCATCGTCCTGGACCCGGTGCGCACCGAGACCGCCGAGATGGCCGAATTCCACCTGCAGTTGCAGCCCGGCACCGACGTGTACCTGCTGATGGCGATGGCCGCCATGCTGGTGCGCGACAACCTGATCGACACCGGCTGGCTGGCCGAACACGCCGAGGGGCTCGACGAGGTTCTGTCCGTGCTGCGCGCGGTGCCGATCGAGAAGTACTGCGTCATAGCCGATGTCGACCTCGAGCTGGTCACCGCCGCCACCCGGAGGCTGGCGCGCGCGGAGTCGGTGGCGGCCCTCGAGGACCTCGGCGTCCAGATGAACCGCTATTCCACGGTGGTGAGCTACGTCGAGAAGCTGCTGTGGCTGTTGACCGGCAACCTCGCCAAACCTGGAACGCAGTACGCGTTCACCGGGCTGACCGCGCTCGGTCACGACCGCGGACATCCGGCCGGACAGTGGCCGACGAGCCCGGTGGTGGGCGCACCCATCATCAGCGGCTTGGTGCCGTGCAACGTGATCAGCGAGGAAATCCTCACCGATCACCCGGCACGCTACCGCGCGATGTTCATCGAGAGCAGCAATCCGGTGCATTCGCTGGCCGATTCGGCGCGGATGCGCGAGGCGCTCGCAGCGCTGGAACTGGTCGTGGTGATCGACGTGGCGATGACCGAAACCGCGCGGCTGGCCGACTATGTGCTGCCCGCTCCCACCCAATTCGAGAAGTACGAAGCGACGTTCTTCAACTTCGACTTTCCCCGCAACATCTTCCACCTGCGCAGGCCGGTGCTGCCGGCGCCTGAGGGCGTGCTGCCGGAACCGGAAATCCACGCCCGCTTGGTCGAGGCGGCGGGCGCCCTCGGCGAACAGGATTACGCACCGCTGCGCGCCGCCTTGGCGCAGGGCAGAGACGCCTACGCGCTCGCGATGCTCACCGTGTCGGCCGATCCGGCCAAAGCCAAACTGGCTCCGGTTCTGCTCTACCGTACGCTGGGCCCGACCCTGCCCAACGACGCGGCCGCCGCCGCGCTGTTGTGGGTGGCCGCGCACAACTGCGTCCGCAAGTTCCCCGCGAGCGTCGAACAGGCGGGGTACGGGACGGGTTTGCCCGCAGGCGAGCGATTGTTCGAGGCCATTCTCTCCGGTGAACACGGCATCGTCACCACCGAGGACAGCTACGAAGAGACCTGGAACCGCCTCCGCGGCAAAAAGGTCCAGCTGGATATACCGGAGCTGCTGGAAGTGGTGGCGGGCCTGCCGGATATGTCCGCCGATTCCGACGACTGGCCATTCGTGTTGTCCGCCGGGGAACGCCGGGCTTTCACCGCCAACACGATCATGCGCGACTACGGCTGGCGCAAGCGCGACGGTGCCGGTGCGCTCCGCATCAGCGCCATCGACGCGCAGCGACTCGGGCTGGTCGCCGGCGATCGGGTCCGCGTCACGACTCCTCGCGGCAGCGCGGAGGTGGCGGTCGAGCCCACCGACCGGATGCGATCGGGGCACCTGTCGCTGCCCAACGGCTTCGGACTCGAGGTCGCAGAGGCCGACACCGAGACGATCAGTATCGGGGTAGCGCCCAATGAGCTGACCCGATTCGACTCCCGCGACGAATGGGTCGGTACGCCTTGGCACAAATACGTAGAGGCCAGGCTGGAGGTATTGCCGAACGACACGGCGACCGACACCACGACATTCCTGGATACGGTCGAGGCATGAAGCGCACCACCTTCGCCAACTGGCCGTGCACCGTAGCCCGCACCGTGGATCTGATCGGAGACTGGTGGACTCCCCTCGTTCTGCGGGAGGCCTACTACGGTGCGACGCGTTTCGAGGAATTCGAACGCTCCCTGGGCTTGAGCCGCAACGTCCTCAGTCAACGGCTGACCCGGCTGGTGGACGAGTCGCTGCTGGAGCGAGTGCCCTACCAGCAACGACCGGTGCGGTACGAATACCGGCTCACCGAGCAGGGCCGCGACTTCTTCCCCGTCATCACCGCGATGATGCGCTGGGGCGATCGCTGGCGCGCACCCAGCGAAGGCCCCCCGATCACGCTGCACCACAACAGCTGCGGGCACGACATCTACGCCGAGACGGTGTGCGCGCACTGCCGGGAACCCTTGCGGCACAGCGATGTCAGCGCTCGGCTCGGGCCCGGATTCCCCGAACGACTGAGGGAGACCGCGCTGGCGACCGGACGATTCGACGACAACCCAGCGCAGCCCTAGCCTCGACGCCCGAATCGGCTGCCGAATTCGAAGAATTCCGCTCTCGGCGACGTCCGCAGTGCTGGCGATTCGGTGGTCGCCGAGCCCGCTGTCGCCACATCAGTGACGCGGGCCGTCCCCGCTGTTCTGTGAACACGTCCTGCCCTACGGGGGCGGTCGAGTTGGACATGAACTCCCCCAAGCCCCCTCAGCGGCGGCCGAACCCTGAGCAGTTCGGGCGAGACCGATTCCCTTTCGGCGGTAGCAGAGGTCAAAACTACCTGGATCGCGTCCGAAGTGGCTTGGGCTTCTCCCTGTAGGCGAGGAGAACGGAATCTTCAGCGGGTTTCCATGGCAGGAAGACGGCGATGGCGGCCGCGACGAGCAGTGACGCCGAGACCGTCACATAGGATGCGAGCTGGAACCCCTCCATCGATGCGGATTTCATCGCGTAGATCAGATCGGCCTTCTGTTGCGCGAAGGCGGGGCTGGTCGGGCGCCTGACCATTTCCATCACCGCGATGACGCTCTCGCGAGCGAAGCTCTTCTCGTTCGGGGTCATCAAGAAGTCGGGGACGGCATCGATCCGCGGGCCGATCTCGGATGTGTACACCGAGGCCATGATCGATCCCAGCACCGCGACCCCGAGCGTCCCGCCCGCTTCGCGGGTGGTGTCGTTCACCGCCGACCCGGCTCCTGCCTCATCGAGGGTCACCGAGGACATGATCGATTCCGTTGCCGGGCCTTGCACGATCGCCAGCCCCAAGCCCATCAGCACCATCGAGACAAGCACCGGACCGACATACGGTGTCTGCACCTTCACCTGCCCGGCGATGAACATCCCGACGCTCATCACCACCAGACCGAAGACGATGACGGCAGTGGTGCCGACTCTCTGCGCGGTCAGCGTGGCCAGCGGGGCGCCGACGGCGATGGAGGCCGCGAACGGCAGTGAGTGCAAACCGAATTGCAGCGGCGACAGCTCCATCACTCCCTGGAAGTAGGAAGTGATCATGAACAAGAACCCGAACATGCAGAAGTAGGCGACCGCGATCGCCGCCGCGGGCAGGGAGAACCGGCGTATCCGAAACAGGTTCATGTTCAGCACGGGCGAGGCGGTGCGCGTCTCCCGTCGGATGAACACCGCGAAGCAGACCACCGCGAAGACGAAGCCCATCAGGCTGATCGGGGCGAGCCAGCCTCGATGCGGGGCCTCGATGACAGTCCACACCAAGGCGGTAACGCTCATCAACGACAGGGCGATACCGACGACGTCGAGCCTGCCGACGTGTGCGCCCTTCGACTCAGGGACCAGCATGCGGGCGAGCACGAGGAGGACGAGGGCCACGGGAATGTTGACCCAGAAGACCGAGTGCCACGAGAAGTGCTCCAGGAGCCAGCCTCCGGCGGTGGGGCCGATCGCGATGGCGAACCCGGCCATCGCCGTCCACGCCGCGATGGCGATGGCCCGTTCCCTGGTGTCGGTGAAGACGTTGATGATCATCGCCAGGGTGGCTGGGAACACCGCGGCGGCGAACACTCCCATCGCGGCGCGGGCGGCGATCACTTGCCCCAGATCGGTGGCCGAGGCGCCGGCCAGGGACATCACCGCGATGCCTGCCAACCCGAGAACCATGACCTTGCGGCGGCCATAGCGGTCTCCGAGGTGACCGAACGCCAGCAGCAGCCCCGCGAAGGTGAGCGTGTAGGCGTCGACCACCCACTGCAACCCGCTGAAGCCTGCGCGCAACTGCACTCCCAGTGAGGGCAACGCGACGTTGACAACGGTGTTGTCGAGCACCACGAGCAGTTCCGCGACACAGATGACGACGAGGGCAGCCCACCGGCCCCGTGCTCCCAGGTCTGCGGTGTCCACTGTCGGTGCGGGTGGTGCTGCAACAGATGAGTGGGGCATAGCGAATCGGCTCCTCGTGATCGAAACAGGGCGCCGCCTCGGAAGGCGCGGTGAACGGCCCGACTGTCCGCGGCGGCCGGGCCACCAGGGTCGGCAGCCACAGCGGCGCTGGCGGCGCAGCTCGGGACCGAGCCAGGCTTTCGATACGCGGGCGCCATCGACCACTTCTTGCAAATTTGCCCGTTACGGTCGGTAACACTTAGTCACGTTAGTAGAACAGCTGGTCTATTACAAGGCGCAGAGCAACGCAATATCCAGGCTGTCCTGCACAGGGGCTCGGGTCAGAGAAGACGAACTGGTCTAGTGTGGCCATCGCTAGGCTGGTTGATCTGTGCCGCAGGCGAGGAGGGCGCATGGCCGTGAACGCGCGAAGGCGTTTGATCGAGAGCGCGATCGAGCTGATCCGACGTCGGGGGTGGCCGGCACGGGAGTGGCCGACCTACTCGAACAGAGCGGCACCGCCCGGCAGTCGATCTACACACACTTTCCTGGCGGAAAGACCGAGCTGATCGAGGAATCCGTCCGGACCGCAGGGGCCTGGATCGAGCAGATGATCCAGCAGATGGCCGAGACGCTCACTCCACTGGAAATGCTGCGGGCTTTCGTCGAGTACTGGAAATGGGTACTGGTAACCAGCGACTACCAGTCCGGATGCCCGATCGCCGCGGGGGCATACGGTGGAGCGCCTGGGGCCCGAGAACTGGCCAGCCAAGCATTCCGGCGCTGGGAAGACCATCTGGCCGAGCAGGCCATCGCCCGAGGCGTAGCCGCCCATACGGCACACAGCCTCGCGACGACAACAATCGCAGCTATCGAAGGCGCAGTCATGATGTCGATCGCAGACCGCAGCATCACACCCCTCAACCGCACCTACGACCAGCTTCGCGAACTGTTCCAGATCCATTTCCAGGCGCACTGACCGGCCTCGATCGAGCGCCCACAACGCGACAGCGGAGGACACATCGTCGAACTTCGATCCGGATCGAGGTCATCGAAGGCATCGGCGCAAGAGCAGGATGACGACGACGAGCGACCATACGACGACCAGGGCGGCGGTCAAGTTGAGCAGGTAGGCGCGATCCAGCACGGTCGGATTGTCGGGCATCGCGTGTCGACGGCCGACAACTGGCGCGGCGATCACGGTGAGCGTGACGGTGCATACGGCGCCGCACGCTGCGGTCGCCCACCAGCCAGAGGGGAGTATTCGTCTCGCGCCGAGTCCGATGGCCGCCGACAGTGGAGCGAAGACGGCGTCGTGCAGCAGGATTCCGCCGCAGAACCACGCCACGACGGACAGCAGCTCCGCGGGGGCGAAGCTCAGCAGTGCGGTGATGCCGTACCAGCCGAGCCCGATGCCTGTTACGAGTAAGGCTGCCCGTGCGGCGGTGATCACGACAGCACCTCTATTCGGGAAAGCCATTTCGTCTGCAGCACGCCCGGTCGGTTCGGCGCGATGAGACGGCACGGGTAGCCGTGGTCGAGGTCGAGCGTTTGCCCGTTCAGCGTCAGCGCGATGAGCGTGTCCGGGTCGATGACATGATGCGCGGGCAGGACCGAGCTTCGATAGATTCCACCGGCTTCGAGGGAATCGAAGCGCACGTCTCCCCCGCTGTAACCGACCGCGGCGAGTAGCTCGCGCAGCCGGACACCGGACCAAGAGGCGGATGCCGACCACCCTTCGACGCACGCGATCGGCAGTCGGGCGCTGGTTTGCGGTAAGGCGGCCAATTCCTCTCGAGTGAACTGGTGTACCCGGTTACCTGCTGTGATGACCAGCCGGTAGCCCGGATCGCGTGCGAGATCGGCGACCGCGGCCGCAGCCGCTGATCTGTTGACGGGAACACCTTGCGGTCCTTCTCCGCTACGGGGCGCGAGGATCGCGGTCCAGCGCAGGAATGGGACAGTCTGGCCCGATATCGCCAGCGCGCCGACTGTCGCGGAAACCCATGCCGCGTTCAGGACCGCACGGCGGGAAATTCGGGAGACGTCGGTCGCGGGACCGACTGCGATCGGATTGTCACGTGCTTTCGCCGCGGAGAAGTCATTGGTCGATAGTGATGCGGGCGCTGACGACTGTGCTGAACTCACGTCGGATGCCGCATCGGCCGCCGAATCGAGCGGACGGCTCAACACATCGCGCACCACAGGCAGCTTCACCGCCAGATGCACCGCGAGGGCCCCGATCGCGACGTGTGCCATCGCATAGTGCGCTGTGGGGAAGAAGAATCTCCACGGATAGTACTGCGCGATGTTCGCAAGCCCTGTCGACAGTTGGAATACGACTGATCCCACCAGCAAGCCGATCGATCCACGTTCGGCGATCCACAGGGGCGATCGCAGGTTCGGTCGTCGGAACAGCCTCGGATAGACCGCCCAGAGCTTCACCAGCAGCAGCGGAATGGCGGCGACTCCGGCGATGACGTGCGCGCCCTGGCTGAGCCGGTACAGCCACACGGGTCGCGTGGGCCACCAGAACCAGATCGGTGGATGCTGGATCCAGTGGCTGACCAGACCGGTCGTGAAGCAGATCAGGATCGTGATGCCGAGTGGGATACCGACCCGGCCGGCGAGTTCCGGCCCGCGTGGTCCGGGGCTGAAACGCTCACTGCCGCTAGTAGATTCGTGCGGTCGCTGCTCGGCGGAGTCGCGTGCGGTCATGCGAGCGCCGCCGCTGCGGTGGTCCTGTCGCGGTCTAGCCAAGCAATGTGTCGCCCAGCCACCTCGACTGTCGTGCGCACCCGGAAGCCCGCGGCCCCGGCCAGAGGTTCGGCGTACTCGACGCCGACCCGGGTCCACGAGAACCACGGCCCCGCCGAGGTCGCGGTCTCCACGCGTATACGCTGGGTGACCATACCGCTACCGGGACGGTCGAATTCGATCACGGCGACCCCATCGCTCGCGAGCAGTTCACCGACTCGGCGCAGCAAACGATCAGGATCGGCGCCGATGCCGATGTTGCCGTCCGCCAGCAGCGCGTAAGACCATCGTCCGGCGCCGGGCAGCGGTCCGAACATATCGCGCTGCAGAGCGGGCGCGCCGCGACCTCGCGTGATCGCCACGGCCGTGGCGGAGATGTCCACGCCGAGGGCGATGACGCCGCGCCGCAGCAGCGTGGCGACCAGTCGCCCTGGTCCGCAGCCGAGGTCGATCGTCGGCCCGTCGCACTCTCGGGTCAGGGCGGTGTCGGCACGACGGTCGGCAGAGTCGGAGGAGTTCAGCCACCGTCGGGTCGGCAACGCGCGTCGGGTTCCGTCCCCGGCACGGATCCAGCATTCGGCGCCGGTAAGTGCCCGGTCGAACACTCCGCTCATCGGATCGCCAAGTGTCGGCCGCGTAGGCGGTGCACCGTCTCGGCGAACTGTCCTGAAGTGGACGCGGCGACGCGCAGGGCGTCTTCGAACAGGTCGACGTCGGAATGGGTGGGCAGCGTGCGCACATGAAGTCCGCATTCTCGCACGGCCTTTCGAGTCAGCAGGCCGGTGCGCGGGGTCGACATCGGCACGGTGATCAGGGCGCGCGCGGGCTGCGGTGTGGGCAAACCGAGGGCCCACCAGCCGCCGTCGGTGGCTGGGCCGAGGACGGCGTCTTCGGTGTCGACGAGTTCGCCTGCGGCGCAGGTCAGTTGATCGGCGCCGATCTGCGGTGTGTCCATGCCGATCTGCAGCACTGGCAGTGCGGCCCGGGCCGCGTCGGCGTGCGCGTTGGCCAGTCGCTCTCCGAAGGTGCGGCCGCGCTGTGGCAGGACCTGGACCCGGGTCAGCAGTTGCCGTAGTTCGCCCTGGCGCTCCGCTGCGGTCAGGTCGCCGGTCAGGGCGACAACACGGTGTGCGACGTTGCTGCGCAGCACGGCGTCGAGCGTGTCGAGCAACGACGCTGCGGCGAGGTCAGCGGCCTCGTGCGATGTGAGCGGCGGTGTGAGACGTGTTTTGGCGAATCCGGCGACCGGCGCCTTCGCCAGTACCAGCAGCGTCGCCGCTACGGTTGTCGGCCGTCTCATTTCAGGACCGCCCAAAAGTCGGCCGTGGCACGCACCGAGCCGCGCAAAGAGCCGGATACTTTCGACGCGCCACCGGCTCGTGGCCGGTAGGTGATGTCCTTTTCCACTATTCGCCAATTGGCTCGCGCCGCACCGATGAGTAGTTCCAGCGGGTAGCCGAAGCGGGTGTGCAGCGGGCCCAGCGCGAGCAGCGCAGAGCGTCGTGCGACTCGCATCGCGGCGATGTCGTGGACCGGCACACGATATTTGTGGCGCAATCGACCGGCGATTATCCGGTTGCCGAGGTGTGCGTGCCAGGGCCAGACGCCAGGGTGGACGGGTTTGCGTCGGCCGACCGCGAGGTCCGCGCCTGCCAGCACCGCCCTTACGAGCATCGGCAATTCGGCGGGGTCCATCGAGCCGTCTCCGTCGAGGACCGCGATCAACTCGGTCTGCGCCGCGGCAATACCCGCTTGAACCGCGGCGCCGTATCCGGGCTGTGGTTCGGCGATCACCCGGGCTCCCGCCGCGCGGGCGACGGCCGCGGTGGCGTCGGTGGATCCGTTGTCGACAACCAACGTTCGGTAGCTGCCGGGAATGGCCGCCAGAACGCCGGGCAACGCTTCAGCTTCGTCGCGGCACGGGATGACGACGGTCACTCCGTCTCGCTCGTCCATGGATTGGGTCACCGTGCCGACGCTAGGCGCAAGGACGCGTCGGAGGGCCTCGAAACTCGTGACGAAACTCTGACGTTATGCGAATCGCTTCCCTTCTCCGCTGATCCGGGAATCGCGCGAGCCTATGGTGACCTCTGTGCACGATCTCACCGAAGCCGCACGGGGCCATGCGGTCCGCCTGCGCGGCGATGTACTCGCCGGCGGCGCCGCCTGCGCGCTGGTTGCCGCAGCGTTCATCATTCCGCGAATTTTCAGCGAACAATGGCGCCGCTCGCTCTACGCGGGGACGGCCCCGATCTTCGGCGTATGGCTGCCACACGTTGGATGGGGCACCGTCCCGGCGATCTTGCTAGCCGGAGCGATCGTCACGTCCGGTCCTGCGGTCGCGGCCCGGTTGTCGTGGCGGCGGCTGCTGGGTGCGTCCTACGCTGCGTCGGTGTGCTGGGCGCTGTCGCTGGCGCTGATCGACGGATGGCAGCGGGGTTTCACCGAGCGTCTGATGGATCGCAACGAGTACCTGTACGAGGTTCCCGGGGTCACCGACTTGGCCGCGATGCTTCGCGGGTTCTCGGGACGAATTCTGGACTTCCAGCCTGACTCGTGGACCACGCACGTCTCTGGCCATCCTCCAGGGGCGCTGTTGTTCTTCGTGCTCTTGGAGCGGGCCGGACTCGGTGGCGGGACATCGGCGGCATGGGCCTGTCTGCTGATCGGGTGCAGTGCGGTGATCGCCGTGGCTGTCGCGCTGGACGCGCTCGGTGCTCGGGCACGCGCGCGGGCAACGTTGCCGTTCCTCGTGCTCGCGCCCGCGGCGTTGTGGATCGCGGTATCGGCCGACGCGGTTTTCGCCGCTGCGACCGCATGGGCTGTCGCATTGCTCGCTGTCGCGGCCCGTTCCGGCCGCGTGGCGGCTGCTGTCGGGGCGGGAGTGTTGTTCGGCCTCGGCGCGTATCTCAGTTACGGGCTGGTGCTCATGGCTTTTCCGGCTGCGGCCGTGCTCATCGCCGGTCGGACGGTGCGGCCGCTTCTTCCCGCGCTCGGGGGTGCGCTCGGGGTGGCTCTGGCGTTCACCGCCGCCGGGTTCTGGTGGCTCGACGGATACCACTCGGTGGTTCAGCGCTACTATCAGGGAATCGCCGCCGAGCGGCCGTTCGGCTACTGGTGGTGGGGAAATCTCGCCGCCACCGTGTGCGCTGTCGGTCTGGCCACCGTCGCGGCGATGCCGGGCGTGCTGGCCCGGTGGCGCTCGAGGGACCCGGCTGCGCTGCTGGTGGTCGCCGGGTTGTGCGCTGTCCTCCTCGCCGACGCCAGCGGTTTGAGCAAGGCCGAGACCGAGCGGATCTGGCTGCCGTTCGACGTGTGGCTGCTCGCAGGCACCGCTTTCCTGCCCGGGCCGTCGGTCCGGATCTGGCTTACGGTGCAAGCGGTGGGCACGTTGCTGCTGGTCCATCTGATCCTGACGAATTGGTGATTGCCATGTGCATACTTGTCGCCGACGACGACCCCGTAGTGCGGGAGGTGGTGCGCCGCTACCTCGAACGCGACGGCCTCACCGTGATCGAGACCGCCGACGGGGCAAGCGCCACGGCGGCGCTGGCCCGCCGCGACGACACCGAGCAGGTCGAGCTCGCGGTGCTGGACGTGATGATGCCTGCCCCCGACGGCATCGACATCTGCCGGTCCGTTCGCTCCGGGGCGCATCCGGACATGCCGATCATTCTGCTCACCGCGCTCGGCGAAGAAGAGGATCGGGTGCTCGGGCTGGAAGCGGGCGCCGACGACTACGTGACCAAACCGTTCAGCCCACGCGAACTCGCGCTGCGGGTGGCGTCGGTGTTGCGCAGGTCCCGGCTTCCGGTGACCTCTGGCCAACCGATATTGCGCGACGGCGGCATCGAGGTGCGCCCCGCGGCGCGATTCGCGACCGTCGACGGTGTGGCGGTGGACCTGACCCCGCGTGAGTTCGACCTGCTCGACTTTCTGCTCCGGCATCCGGGTACGGTGTTCAGCCGCGAAGATCTGCTGGCACGGGTGTGGGGTTGGGACTTCGGCGATCTGTCCACGGTCACCGTGCACGTCAAACGACTGCGTGCCAAGCTCGGCGACCAGCACCGGATCGACACCATATGGGGACGCGGCTACGCGTGGAAACGCGCCGGTGACGAGCGCGAGGCTTCGCATGGATGAGTCGACGGCGCACATCATCCTGTTCACCGCGGCCGGTTCGGTGCCGGTGGTCCTGCTCGGCGCGATCCTGCTGCACGCGGCGGGCAAGCGGTCGCTGACCAGCAGCATGGTCGTGCTGGTTCTGGTCCCGATTCTCTCGGCGCTGGCTGGTATGACCGTGGTCAGTGGTCTGATGTTCACCGCCGAACTGCATCGCACCCTGCTCGTGCTCCTCGTCGTCTCCGTGGTCACCGTGCCCGCGGCGGTGCTGCTCGGCCGGCAGCAGGCCCGCAAGACCGTCTGGGAGAAGCAGATCCGTGAGCAGGAGCGAGCCGCCGAACATGCCAGGCGTGAGCTGGTCGCATGGGTGAGCCACGATCTTCGTACCCCGCTCGCGGGTATCCGCGCCATGACCGAGGCGCTCGCGGATGGCGTGGTGGCCGACAGCGCCGACGTATCGCGCTACGCCGCTCAGATCGGCCGGGAGGTGCACCGGCTTGCCGGCATGGTCGACGATCTGTTCGAGATGTCGAAGATCAGCGCCGGTGCGTTGCGGCTGGAGCCGGAGCTGCTCGACCTGCGTGAACTCATCGATGAGGTACTCGCCGCCCACCGCGTGACCGCCGAGCGCGCCGCGGTCGCGCTCCATGCCGAGCACCCGGACTCCGCGATCACGGTGACCGCTGACGACCGGGCCCTGGGTCGTGTGCTGGCCAATCTCGTGTCGAATGCGATCGCGCACACCCCGCCCGGCGGTCAGGTGGCGATCTCGGCCGGATCCGACGACGGGCATGCCTGGGCGCGAGTCGACGACACCGGCCCGGGCATCGCCGAGAACGATCTGCCGCGCATTTTCGAGGTCGCCTACCGGGGCGCGTCCACCCGATCGCAAGTAGCCGCCGACGGCGTACCGGTAGGCAGCGGCATGGGACTGGCCATTGCCGCGGGCCTGGTCGAAGCGCACGGTGGCGACATCACCGCGCGCAATCGCGAACAGGGTTGCCGGTTCGAAGTGCGGCTGCCCTCTCCAGGGCACCGAGTCAGATCGTCGGCGTGAGCGCCCCGGTCGTCGCACGCAACGGCGCGAACGCGAACTCCGCGAGCCCCTCCCGCGGCCCTACTCGCGCACAGAACCCCAGCGCCCGCCGCGCTGCCTCGGGACTGGCCACGATATGGCGGACGTCGCCGGGCCTGAAGTCGCCGGTGACGACCGGAGGCAAGCCATCGCGGGCGCTCGCCAGTACCGCGGCGACCTCACCGATCGTGATGGGCTGTCCCGAGCAGATATTCAATGCCGAGAATCCGGGCAGCGGTTGCTCGACCGCGGCGAGATTCGCGGCCGCGATATCGGTGACGTGCACGAAATCCCTTGTCTGCCCGCCATCTTCGAACACGCGCGGCCGATGCCCCGCTTCCAGGGCCGACCGGAATATGGCCGCGACACCGGAATATGGCGTGTCCCTGGGCATATCGTCGCCATACACATTGTGATAGCGCAGCGCCGTGGCCATGCCGCCGGTGGCGGCGCTCCACGCCGCCGCATAGTTCTCCTGCGCCACCTTGCTGGCCGCATACAGGCTGCGTGGCCGAAGTGGAGCGTCCTCCGGCACCGGTTCCCAGTCCAACGCTGACCCTGTCTCCGCGCAGCGATGTTCGAACCGTCCGCGTTCGAGATCCGCCGGAGTACGCAGCCCTGCTTCCACAACCTCTCCGCGCGCGTTGCGGTAGCGGCCCTCGCCGTAGACCACCATCGACGACGCCAGCACCAGCCTGCGGCAACCGGCTTCCGCCATACCGGCCAGCAGAACCGCGGTGCCCAAGTCGTTGTGCCCGGCGTAGGCGGGCGCGTCCGCGACGCTCACTCCCGCCCCAACGACAGCGGCCTGGTGACACACCACGTCGATGCCCCGCAGCAACGGCTCGAGGCCGCGGCGATCGCGGACGTCGACCCGATGGACACCGTCAGGGGCGAGTGCACCGTGGCCATGTGCCGACGGCAACATCAAATCGACGGCGATCACCTCGTGACCGGCCTCCGACAAGGTCCGGCGCACCCGCGATCCGATGAATCCGGCAGCGCCGGTCAGCATGATCCGCATCGGCCTCACCCCTCGCCGACGCTGCTCGTGCGGGCTCCGCCCGCGAAATCCACGTCCATGAGGTGATTCTGTCCACATGACAGCCGCAAAAGTGTGTTCGACCATCGGCGCGTCACGGTTTCGTCACTTCTGCTACACAGCTCCGGCCGGGCTCTCCGGTGACCGCGCGGACCGATCCCCCGTCGAGCGACCTGGAGAGCACCCTCTCTCAGAAGAACAACCAGCCTGCTCCCGGTGGTATGGAGGTTGTGTTCAACTTGCTGAAGACACAGGCGTCCGTGTCAGGCCGACACGCACACTTCGACCCCACCAACGGCTGGCGCAACGCCGACCGCGCCGCGCCGTTCGATTCCTGGTTATCGGGCAACTTCGGAAAGGGGAGACCGTGCGCCACATCGACGACGCGATCGGCACCGACGAGACGGTGCTGCCGATGGCGGTGCACATCGAGGACTTCCTCACCGACCTGGCCAACGCCAACCGGCCTGCCGACACCCTCCGGGCCTATCGCGGAGACCTGACCGCCTTTGCCGAGCACTACGACGGAGACCTGGCGGGGATGGGCGTGAATCCGGTGCGCGTTCCTGTAGCTCAACGCCTGAGGTCCCCGAACACAACGAGAACCGGCCAGCGGATATCTGGCCGGTTCTCGCGTTCCACGGTCGCACGCTGCGCCGCAGTCCCGTGCGGACCGAGGCGGGCCGAGGACTATTCCTGAGTCAGAGTCAGGGTCCGGTTCTCGGTGGTGTCCTTCTGGATCTCGACCTGGCTCATGTCCTCGGCGTCAGGCGGCAGGTAGGCGAACGCGGCGGTGATCTCGACCGCACGGTCATCGTAGTAATACGTCATGAGTTCAATGCCGTCGCCGTCGTGAGCATCTGCGCGATTCGGGCCCTCGCCGTAGTCGTAGCCCAATGGCACCCTGACCTTCGTCTGCCGAGATTCGCCGTCACAGGTCACCCGATCCAGGGCCTCGTCTTTCATGCGGACGGGTCGGCCTTCCGGGCTTTTGAACCGTTCGGACTCGACCTTGACCCACAGGGCGTTGGCCTGGCCGGGTTCGCAGACGTAGGTGATCTCGGCGACGACCCACCAGCTGTAGTCGCCGTGTGCGTCTGGGAACGCTCTCCCGATCCATATGCTGGTCGTTGCGCTGGCCGGCCCGGCCACATTGACCAGTACAGCGGCGGTCAACGCGAGTATCGAAGCGAAAAGTCTTCCACGAACCACTATGTGCGCCTTTCGGTGTCGGTAGGTGGTGGAAAAGATCCGTCGAGCGGACAGCAGCCTAGACCACGCCACACAGCAGTTATGCACGAGTCCTATAAGTGACACCAGAGGGGTTTGCGCGAGTCCCAGGGTAAGCGCGAACCCCAGGTCGGCGACATGGTGCGGATCGGCTCCACGGCAGCGCATATTCCCCGCGCGGCCCGCGCGATGGGAGATTAGCGGCGACCCCAGTTGCCCAATCCGCCGCTGATCTCCGCCGTGGTCCTGTCAGTGCCCGCTGCGATGCTGGTACCCAACGGGTTTCGGCATGAAGGGCGGCGGTGAACGACAACGGCCAGGACATGCCAGGGCTGTTCTCCATCGAGATCGCCGCCGACCCGATGCTGGCCGGGTTCGCCGCCGCGCTGTCCGACCGCGACGACCTCGCCACCCGCTCGCGGGAGACCTACCTCGAACGCGTCGGACACTACCTGGGCTGGCTGGCGGCCGACCGCGGCCACGACGACGCCCTGCACTCCCCCGGCGGCCGCAACCGCGCCGTCGACGCATACCTCACCGCGGCCATCGAGGAACGCGGGATCGTCGGGCGCACCGTCAATCTCACCCTCACCGCGCTCACCGTCTTCTACACCTGGCTCGGCCTGAGCGCCCCGGCCACACCGCGGGTGGTGGTGGAGCCGATCAACCCCCGCACCCTCGGCCCCACCGAGCAGCGCGCCCTGCTGCGCGCCGCCGCGGCGCGCGGGCCGCGGGCGTTCGCGATGATCGTCCTCGGCTTGGACGCCGGGCCGCGGAAGTCCGAGATCGCCGCCCTAGCGTTGACCGGCCTGGATCTGGCCGACTGGCCCGGCACGCTCGCGATCACCGACTCCACCGGCAAAGTGCGCACCCGTCCCTTTGCAGCCGGGCACCCGCGCCGCGCTGGTCACCTGGCTGGCCGAACGCCGCCGCCAGCTACGCGGCCACCCCGAACAGGTCGCCCTGTTCCTCACCGAACACGCCCCGCACCGGCGGCTGGCCGTACGCACCGTCGACGACGTCATCCGCGCCGTCGGCACCGACGCCGGCCTCGACACCTCCCCCGGCACGCTGCACGCCACCGCCGAACAACGCATGCTGCGCGAAGGCCTCCCACCCGCGGTCGTCGCCGCCCGCCTCGGGCAGCAAGCACCCGACCGCGACCGGGTCCGCGCCCTGCTCGGCGGCACGGCGGCGCGCCCGCGTAACCGTCTCGCGCTCACCGGCAGTGAGCAGCTCGACTTGTTCGGCGACATCGCGATGTAGACGCGTGGCGCCGAACAGCGCGCTACGCGTCTGTTGCGGGTACGAGGGAGTCGATACGGACGCTGAAGGGGTAGCGGCCCGGTGCCTCGAGGACAGACTCGACGAGGGCGTGGGTGTCGTCTTCGAGTACGAAAAGGGATTCCGGTAGCTTTCGCCGAAAATCGGGCGGATATGCCGTAATCGGCTGGTAGAGAGCAGTTTTCGTGTTGCGATCCGGGTGGGACTACGTCCGTGGTGTGGGGCCGCTGGCGATGCGATGGTGGAGCGGCCGACGCTGCATTCCTCGGCGAGGTCGGCCAGGCTCGCGTCGTCATCCGGGTCGTGGTAGCGGCGGTGGATTGTTTTGCGTGCTGCCAGAGGCAGTTTCGGCTGTTGCCCTTGAGCCGGCCTTTCGCGCGGGCTTTGGCCATGCCCTCGCGGGTGCGCAGGTGATTCAGGTTCGCCTCGAACTCGGCGACCATGGCCAGGGTTTGCAGAAACACCTTGCCGAACGGGTCGTGCCAGTCGTAGATCGAGTTGCCGAGCCCGAACACTATGTCTTGCTTCCGAAGGCTGGTCAGGATCTCGCTGGCTTCGGCCATGTTGCGGGCGAACCGGTCGAACTTCGCCGTGGTCAGCACCACCTGGCGTTTGTAACTGACCGCGGCGGAGGAGGTGACCGCGGCGAGTGCGTTGTCGAGCCCGGTGCGGTTGCGGCGGGTGGTGCCGCAGGGGGTTCATCGGAACAGTTCGCGGAACAACCTCTACGGCACACCGTGACCAGGGCCGGAGTGCAGCGGCTGCGGTGTTCCGCTGACCGATCGGCCAACGGAACACCAGGCCCAGCGACGTCGTTCGTACTTCGGTCGGGATGGGATGGCCGCGTGTTGAACACCGCGTAGGAGAAGAAGGGCCTCCGCGATATACCGACCACCTGCCCGAAGGCGGCGCTAGCTGTACGAGCTGCTCACGAAACCGTCGGGGCGGACCAGCACCGTCCCGTATGGCCAGCTATCAACGAGGTGCACTGGAATGTCGGCCTCCACGCCGGGATCGGCCGTGAGTACACACCACTGCGATCCGACGAGATCCAGCGTGGACACCCCGTCGGCCACCCACATGTGCGGCAGGCGAGATCCTGGGGACCCGTCGAGGTCGAGGGCTACGTCCTCGGTGGAGGGGAGTTCCGCGCCGCCGTACCGGTAGCCCAGGTGCACCACCGGCGCGTTGATCGCCCCTGCTTTCTTGCGCGCCTGTGCCATGTCCTTGCCCCAGTGCAGGGACGGATCGTTGAACCGCAGGCGTGCCTGTTCCATCGTCATGAGGGCCACCGGATGGCGTTCGGCGTGATAGGTCTCCAGCAGTTCGGGCCCGGCCTCACCGCGCAGCACGTGTGCGAGTTTCCACGCCAGGTTGTGGGCGTCGGCGATGCCGGTGTTCAACCCGAACGCGCCCAGTGGGGGGATCGCGTGCGCCGCGTCGCCCACCAGGAAGACCCGGCCGACGGACAGGCGATCGGCGACCTGGCCGCGTCCCCGGAACCGAAGCACACTCCGGATCTCCACTTCGATGGACGGGTCGCCGAGCGCGGTGCGGATGAGTTCGGGAGTCGGCTCGGTGTCGAGGCCGGTGAGGAACACCCACTCGCGTGCGCCGTCGACGGTCACCAGCAGGCCGGTCGCGTCCGGATGCTCGATATTGCACATGGCGAACGGCTCGCTCGGACGCAGATCAGCGCGGAACAGGACACTCGTCGTCTCCCGACCCATCACACCGGGACCGGTGAGGCCGACACCGAGGACCTGCCGGACCCGGCTGCGCACCCCGTCGGCCCCCACTAGATAGCGCGCCCGCACGACACGCCCGTCGGACAATGTCGCGGTGACGCCGCCGGAGTCCTGCTCGAAGGAGTCGAGCGCCACGCCGAACTCCACGTCGCCGGCCTTGGCGATCAGCACGCGGTCGAGAAGGTTCTGACCGCACGTGCCGCGGATCCGGGCCGGGGTGTAGGTGAGTTCGGCTGCGGTCTTCGCCTTCCACTCCACGCCTTCGGCGAAGTCGGCCTCGGCGAGCGTGCGCCCTCTGATCTTGCCCGCCCGCAAGTCGACCGCAGCCTCGTTGACGGCGTGATCCAGGCCGACCTCGCGCAAGATCTCCATCGACCGCGACCCGATGCCGGTGGCCCTGGGGTGGGGCGAAAGGTCCGGCTTCTCCTCGACGACCAGGGGCTCGACGCCGTGGTGGCGCAACAGCACCGCGAGCATCAGCCCGACGGATCCGCCGCCCGCGATCAAAACATCCGTGGATACAGCCTGCTTCATAGTTCAGCCCTTCGATACAGTGAATTACGAAATACACTGTATCGAAGTATGCGATGTATTGTACGAGCTGCGATCCGGCTGGCCGACGCGGGCGGGCTGGCGGCGGTATCGCTACGCAAAGTTGCCGCCGATCTGGAGGTCGGGCCGATGCGGCTGTACGGCTACATCGCCACCAAAGAGGAACTGCTCGATCTCATGGTCGATGCGGTCTATGCCGAGATGCGGCCGGTCGGAGACGGTTGGCGAGCGGTGCTGCGGTCTCTGGCCGAAACCACCCGGCAGGCCGCGCACCAGCACGAATGGTTCGCCGACCTGATCGGTGGACGGCCCCAGCTCGGGCCGCACGCGCTGGCCAGAGGAGAAGCTGTGGTGGCCGCGATGAGCGGCGTCAACGTGGACATCGTGATGCCGGTGGTCGCGGCGGTCAATGCCTATGCGGTCGGTGCGGTGCGCCGGGAGATCGCCGAGCGGCGCGCCGAGCGGGCCACCGGGATGAACGAGAAGCAGTGGCAGGCCATCTCCGGGCCCTATCTGGAGCGAACCTTTGCCACCGGCCGATTCCCCGCGCTGGCCACGGTCATACGCGACGCCGCCCACCTGGACGCCGACCAAACTTTCCGCACCGGCCTAGAGTTTCTCCTCGACGGCATCCAAGGCCACATCGCGAGCTGACACTCAGCCGAGAGACCAAGATAGGCGCCGCCCATGGCACCAACTCGGCGTTGACGCGCTGAGACGACGCGACTTCCAACGCCTGAAGTCACTATTCCGCGGCGGTGACGGCCTTCTCGACAGGGTGGCCAGCCCGACCCCGGCGCGCGTTCTGCCGGATCACGCGGCGGCTGCGAGGCCGGCGCCGGTGGGGTGGGTGTCTGGTTGTCGCCGGTGCTCCCCGCAAGCAACGCTGATGAACCACACAACGCTAGCCGAAAACCCCACGGCCTAGAGTCATTTGAACACTGCAAATGGACACCTGCGTAGACACGGTGGTGCGGGAGCAATTGACGGCTGCCGTTGCGGGCGCGTCACCGCACAGCCAGGCCAGAGCACCTGAGCGCAGCGGCCAGATGGGCCAGAACCTCACACTATCGAGTGGATTCCGAAGCTCGGATGAGGGTGGTGTTCCGGCGGGGACCATGGGGCCGCCTGGTTCCAGAGCAACCACCACGTGTAGTCGCTGGTCTCCGCGCACCACCACTCCGGCGGATGAACGCCGGACAGTTCTGCCCCGCCCTGTATGCCAGAAAGTCCCGAATGGTGGAGCTATCGCCGCCTGGCTGTCGGAGGGGAACGCTACCGTCCCCTCATACGCGCCTGCACCGAAACGGGCGACAAGAAAAGGAGCCACCATTGGACGAAAAGCTCTCCCCCGCTGACCAACTGGCGTCCGACTTGCGGAGGCGTACCAGGCCGTCGAACGAGCTTCCCGCGATCGTGGCCCTCGACGCTGTGCTCGCGCGCACCGACGACATCGTGATCGCGCTCAGCGGTGCCCGCGCCTACACCCAGGGAATCGAACTATTCCTCCGGCTGCACGTTCGCCAGCCCGGCGCTGTGTCGGCTACCGCGGCCTTCGCAGGACTCCACGGAGGCGGTAGCGACCAGTATCTACTCGGTGTCGAGTTCGCCGACGGCCGCACCGCGACAAACATCGACGACTCCCCCTCGAATGACAACAGCACAACCGCGGTGTTGATGTCAGGTGGTGGCGGTGGCAGCCCCGACTTCAGCAGCTACACCTACTACCTGACACCCGTCCCGCCACCGGGACGCCTGTCGATAATCGTCGCCTGGCCGACCGCTGGAATCGATGAGCACCGCGTCGAACTCGACGCAGAACCCTTCCGCAGCGCCGCCGAACGGGCACAGGTCTTGTGGCCGGAACAACCCACCTCGACGTGGAACCCACCGTCCTCCCCACGCCCCGATCTCGCACCCGGCGGCTGGTTCGCTCACGCACTGAACTGACCACCAGTACGGGCTACGACACGGGGCCGGAGCAGTGTTGACGAGTTTCATCGCAGGTACGGGCGTCAGTGAAACACGTTGTTCAGCGACTCGACCGGCCTCCGTACGGGTCGACGGGATTGGCTTGCAGCCCTCGGCTAGCGTCCCCTCGCACCCACCGGCAGACTTGACATATACAACTCGCGCAGTCCTTACTCCCCCGCTGTCGTAGTAAGGTCCCGCACGCCAAAATGCAGATCCTCCCCGGGACCAGGCTGCTCGGAGCCGCCCGGCCTTCAGCGAGTTTGGGTGCTCCACACCGCAGACGACGCTTGAACAGTGCGACACCCAACCGATGTCGTCACTGGAGCACATTGAATCCTCCCGGCATGTCCGGAGACCCCCGCGGGACATGCTCGGCGAGGCCAGCCCGCCCTTGGACGAGCCGGAATGAGAACAGCCGTCATCGATGACAAGGTAGCGCGCCCCCGTCCGCGCACCGGGCCTTTCCCGTGCGTCCAGCGCGCCGCAGGGGGTGGCCGACTCATCCCTGGGGTGGCTACTTCCGGGCGCGCCGGGACGGAATCATTAAATCCCACAGGCACAACACCTCTCGAACAGGAACCACATCATGGGGATCACCCGCAACCGCTTCCGCACCTTCGCCGTCGCGACCGCCCTCACCGCCGCCGCGCTCGGCGCAACCGTGCTGGGCGACACCATCGCCACCGCCGACCCGAGTGCCGAGGGTTCCTTCCTCGAGGAGATCAGCCTCAACAACGCCACCCTGCCCGGCAAGAAGGCCGACGAGATGGTCGCCGCCGGGTACGCAACCTGCGATCACCTGCGCGGCGGCACCTCGGTACTCGACGAGATCTCCGCGGTCGAGACCACATACCAGTTCCACCAGGGCGTGCTCTTCGTCAGCGCCGCCACCACCAACCTGTGCCCCGGGTTCGTCGGCTAGCTGTGATGTCCGGGCGCTCCTTGTCCGTCGTTGGGGCCAGCGGCCGAAATGTCGGCCATACGAGTACCAGTCCCAGCAGTTCGTCGAGGACGGCCCATTCGTTGGGTTCGGTCGGCATCGTCGTCCCTCTCGCCGGAGTGTTCGCGGAAATGTCGAAGCCGAAGCGCAAGCAGTGCCCTGGCCGCGTCGTTGGTCAGCGCGGGTGGGCTGTCGGGGCAAACCACTTCGATGATGCCAGGCTCATCGCCTTCTCTGTTAACCCTGCGATTGTTGGGTCTCAGCAGACATGCTGGGACGCCACGCTTTCAACGCCCAGTGCTGGACTGAAGATGGCAGAACGCGCAGTCGCCTCGGAAGACTCAGCGCATGTCCGCAGAGAGGATGTGCGGACTAGCCGAAGCAGCGTACGGGCGCGCATCGAAAGCCGATGGCAGTGGACCGAGGGCGAAAGAGTCTGTCCTGCAGTCATTACGGAAGCAAGCCAGCGATGTGGACGAAACCCGAACTTGCAGCGCACTCCGCTGAAAGCAATGCCAGCTACGCCCGGATGCGTCTCGATTGTCCCACTAATCCTTGCGATTCGGTGGACTGCACCCTGCGACTCCATGGTCGTACTCGAAACTGGCTCGGTCGGAAAGAAACAAGACCAGCTTGGCGGCACGCGCGAGGGAAGCGATGAACCAGGCATGGACATGACAGTCTCCTGACTGCCTGTCCGCCGATTCTCCGGAATCCAGGTTACCGCAGCAGGAACACCGCCCCGGACACACCGGGCGACGTGGTCACCACGGCTGCTGGCAACCCCGCGACGAAGGCCGGAGCACTACACCCGCCTCCAACTCCGGGGACTGTGGCAGCCGGCCGGGCGGCCCGTCCTCGCCGATGACTCCCGGCGAATCAGGAGCCACGACTGGCAAGCCCGCTACGGTGCAAAACACCGCCCAACCCGGCGGTGCCGCAGGACTTGGTGGCCATCCGCGACCGCAACCCCTCGCGCCGGATCGGAAGCGCCAGGGAGGCCGATATCAGACTTTGCTGGCGCCGTCGTCGAGTAGTGCGCGCAATGTCATGTGGGCGATGTGGGTTTCGAGTCGTTGCCGGTCGGGCATGACGGCGGCACGGAAGCGGTGTCCCGCTAGGAAGGACAGCACCGCCCATGCGGCCGCTTGCGGGTCGAGGTCCGCGCGCAGTTCCCCGGTTCGCCGGCCCCGCGTGATCATCTCGGCCAGGACGTCGGCGAGTTCGCCCATGTGGTGGCGGACCGCCTGCTCGACAGCGGGCTCGGCCGTCATGGTCATGGCGTCGGCGAAGATCACTCCGAGCGAGCCGGGTGCGTGGAGTTCATCGATGTGGCCGGGGCTGAGCAGGTGGGCCAGCAACGTGGCGACGGAGTCGGTTTCGGAGGCGACGGTGCGCATCATGGCGCACATATGCCTGGAGGCGTGTGCCACGACAGCGGCGTAGAGCGCGGCTTTGGAGCCGAAATTCTGGAACAGCACCGGCTCGGTGACACCGACACGAGCCGCGATCTGCGCCATGGTGGCGCGCTGGAACCCCGACTCGGCGAACATCACAGTGGCGGCGCCGATGATCGACGCGCGCCGGTCCGCGGCGCGTAATCGAGTGCGCCGCTGTTCGGCGGGATCGGAGGATGCGCGTGCCATGCAGTCATCGTATCCGCCCTTGCCCAACAACTTAGTTACGACTAAGTTATTCACCATCTTAGTCGTCACTAAGTTAAGGAGGGGCCATGGGCCTCGGACATTTGATGCATCACACCCCGAACCCGGACACCGCGGGACTCACCATCGACCACGGCGGTACCTACGACGTGTTCGGCGCGGTGTTCTTCGGCGGACGACGCGACCGGATTTATCGCCGCCTCGCCGAGTTGAGCGGCGCCCGCCCGAGTGACCGCGTGCTCGATATCGGTTGTGGGACCGGATATTTGACGCGCCGCTTGGCCGCGGTAGCCGATGCGGGGACGGTGGTCGGTGTCGATGCGTCGGCGGCGGTGCTCGAGCGCGCCCGCAAGATCACCACCGAACGGAATTGCACCTACTCCGTCGGCGTCGCCGAATCGCTTCCCGGCGAGGACAGTTCGTTCGATGTGGTGACCAACTGTTTGATGCTGCATCACCTGCCGGAGGATGTGCGCGCGACAGCGCTGGAGGAGATGTGGCGGGTGCTGCGTCCTGGGGGCCGCCTGTTGATCGGCGAGTTCCGGCCACCGGCCAACCCTCTGGGCCGCCATCTGGTCGGTGCATTGACCGGTCCTTCGATGCAGCACAATCCCATCCATTTGCTCGAGCCGATGGTCGCTGAAGCGGGTTTCGAGCAAATCGGCTCAGGCGACCTGCATCCCTGGATCCGCTACATCACAGCCCTGAAGCCGGGAGCCACTCGATGAGGCACTCGACGGGCGTGCTGCGGGTCCTCGCTGTTGTGTTGATCGTCATCGGCCTGGCCGTGCATGTGGGGCTGGGCAGCATGGCCGGGCTCGGAGCCGCCGCCGTGGGCCTGATACTGGTCGCGCATCTGCTGCTCGCCGCCGTCGGGCGCCGATGGCTGCACCGCCTCTCCTCGAGATAGCCGCGTCAACGGCTCGGGGATGAACCGCGCCATCCCATCCGCCGCGACCAGCCGAAGGCGTGTGACCGTCCGCGGTACCCTACTCGCCAATAGGTTCGCATCTGCGCACCTATTGGCGTAAGGTCGCCCTTAGTCGAGCGAGTTCGGGAAGGTCAGCGTGATCGAGGTATTGCGGCGGCGCCGGTTCCGGCGGTTGTTCACCGCGCAGGTGGTGGCGCTGGTCGGGACCGGTTTGCTGACGGTGGCGCTCGGGCTGCTGGCCTACGATTTGGCCGGTAGCGACGCCGGGGCGGTGCTGGGTACCGCGCTGGCGATCAAGATGGTCGCCTACGTCTTCGTCGCGCCGGTGATCGCGGCGGTTGCCGACCGCGTGCCACGCCGGGTGCTGCTGGTGTCCGCGGACGCGATCCGGGCGGTGATCGCCGTGACACTGCCTTTCGTCACCGAGGTGTGGCAGATCTATCTGCTGATCTTCGTGCTGCAAGCCGCCTCGGCGACATTCACCCCCGCCTTCCAGGCAGTGATCCCGGCGGTGCTGGTCGACGAGGACGACTACACCCACGGATTGTCGCTGTCACGGCTGGCCTACGACCTGGAATCACTGCTGAGCCCGGTGCTGGCCGCCGCATTGCTGACGCTGATCGACTACAACCTGCTGTTCGTCGGCACCGCCGCCGGGTTCGCCGCCTCCGCCGCGCTGGTGGTGAGGACCCCGTTGCCGCGCCTGGTGCCCGGTGGCCGAACCGTGCCGCTGATCGAGCGGATCACCCGCGGCGCTCAGGTCATGGTCGAGCGACCGGTGCTACGCGGCCTGCTGGCCATGAACCTCGCCGTCGCCGCCGCGACCGCGCTGGTTGTGGTGAACACCGTGATCTACGTCCAGGACCTGCTGCACGGCTCCGCCGCCGGTGTCGCCCTCGCCCTGGCCTGCTACGGCGGCGGCTCGATGCTCATCGCGCTCACCATGCCGCGGCTGCTCTCACGCTTCAGCGACCGCCGAGTCATGCTCACCGGCAGCGCTGCGCTGCCGGTGGGGCTGCTCGCCGCCGCCGCGATCGCCGCGATTCAGCCCTCCGCCGAGCGTGGCTGGTTTCTGCTGGCCCTGGCATGGACAGCGCTCGGCGCGTGCACCTCGATGATCAACACACCGTCCGCGCGTCTGCTGCGCGCGGAATCGACACCGGAGAACCGCACAGCGGTCTTCACCGCCCAGTTCTCGCTTTCCCATGCCTGCTTCCTGCTCACCTACCCCATCGCGGGATGGGTCGGCGCCGGAGCGGGCCAGCTCACCGCCGCACTGACCCTGGCCACCATCGCTACACTTGCAGCAACCACAGCCGCCCGCGTCTGGCCCGCGACCACGCCGACCGAACCGGAGGCGGTGCCAGCAGGAAGGCGGTGAACGATGGCAGGGCCTCCGAATCCGGCCGCTGACCCTCCCGTGCCCAGCCTCCTGCACCCGATCAGCCCCGACCAACCGCGTCTGGACGCCGCGACCGGCGCCTTCCGCATGCTGTCCGACCCCACCCGGCTGCACATCCTGTGGATCCTCGCCGACGGCGAAGCCGACGTCACCGCCCTCACCGAAGCAGTCGGCGCCTCCCGCACCGCGGTCAGCCAACACCTCGCCAAACTCCGCTTCACCGGCCTGGTCGACACCCGAAGAGAAGGCCGCCGCATCATCTACCGCGTCCGCGACGGCCACCTCACCCGACTGGTCCGCGAAGGACTCAACCTCGCCGACCACATCGTCACTGGCGAACCACCACACGCCTGACCGATTCGGTCCGGACCGACTTCGCCATGCCATGGCCTTCGCCGATCAGGCTGGACACGACAGGTGCGCACACTTCACATCGCAGCCACAGTGCAGCGGGCACAGCGGTACCAATTGTCGGGTCGACAGCATGAGCCGCCTGATGCCGCCGAAATATCCGGCGTACGGCCGAACTCATCATGCGAGCTGCGGTCACCGAGACTGCCGTGGTGCATGCGGTCAACGATTCGCTGCCGACTGGCCGACCGGGTGGCGCTGGTCGCGTCGACGCACTGTGCGCAATCCGAAGGCTTGGCCCACGCTCGCGCCTTCGAGCAGGTATTGCAGTCCTATCACCACGAATCCGAACAGCCATCGTGCGACCGTCTGCCACAACCGGGGGCGTCGGCCGTCCTTCCATCGGAGGACCCGCATTCCGAACAGCAGCTTCGCGACACTCCCCCGCAGCAGCAGTGTGCCGAGGACGTGGTTGGCGAATGACAACGCGAGCACACACGGAATGAACGCGCCCAGGAACTCCACGACACCGTCGAAAGCATGAAAGGCACGTTGCGACAATGCGAAACCCACGACCAGCGCGACGAAGGCGTCGGTCACCGCAGCCAGGGCCAAGCGGTTCTCTCCCGCCTGCTCCGGGACACCGACCCCCCGAGGTTCGGGCGACTGGGCGGGTGATCGGCTCTGGTGAGGACCAGGGTGCGTTGCGTTCACGCGACGTATTGTGCCGCCACCCACCAGCTCTCCCCAGGGATGTGGAGGTCGCACCCGTGCGGGACGCTGAAAAACGACAATACGCCCGCGGTGGTGACCTGCAGATCGGTGCGCACCGGCGGGATGCGGTAGGCGGTGTTGTTGTCACCGAACTTGCCGGTGCGCCCGAAAGTGTCGGTGACCGGTTTCCAGTCCGCTTCGGTGGTCGCCACCGGTTGGCGCCCGGACGCGGCGGAAGTGGTCGCGGGTGTGGGCGAGGTGTCGGCGCTCGAGCATCCTGCCGCCGCGGTGAGCGCCAGCAACGCGGCCATTGTGGCCGCGCGTAATGGGGGTCGACGTGTCGAAACTGCCATGGCATGTCCATGTCGTCGAAAGATGTTGTGCCCGACGGTTCAGTGGGTGGGTTCGAACTCCCACAGCACCGGCGCACCGTCGGCGCCCCGGGGGACCGGGAAGTAGGTGTGGTGGGTGGCGGGGTCCAGCGCCAGCGAGTGGGCCCCGTCGGCCAGGTGCGCGGAGCCGACGGCGAGGGTGCGGCCGTCGCGGCGGTCGAACACGCTGACCCAGCCGCTTTCGGCCGCGAGGTAGACCCGGTGCGCGCCCGGGTCGTAGACCAGCACGTCGGGAGTCTCACCGACACGGTCTTGTCCGGTGACGGTGCGGGCGGCCAGGTCCACGGTGACCATGCTGGAGTTGGCCTCGCAGCCGACGAACATCACTCGATCGGCGGCGTCGAGGGCTTGGCCGTGCGGATGGTCGCAGCCCGGCGTCGGGATCCGGTCGGTCACCACGAAAGTCGCGGGATCGATCACCGCCAAATCGTCGCGCCCCTGGACCGCCACGACCATGCGGTCGGTGACCGGGTCGTAGACGACGTTGCCGACCTCACCACCCAACCCGACGGTGGCGCGCACCGCGCCGGTGTCCGCGTCGACGACGGTCTCGGTGCCGGCGTGCTCGTTGGTCGTCCACACCGCATGACGGACCGGGTCATAAGCGAGCCCGTCGGGGTAGTCACCGGTCGGCGCGGTGAACACCACCGCGCCGGTGTCGGCGTCGAAGGCGACCAGCTGGTTGCGGCCGGTCGCGGTGGCATACAGCCGGTGGGTGTCGGGGACCACGATCACCCCGTGCACGTTCGGTACATCGGGGAGGGTGCGGACCACCTGGTGGGCACGTACATCGACCTCGATGACCTCACTGGCACCCATATGGGCGAGGAACAGCCGCCCGCGCCTGGCATCGAGGCTGGTGTAGTCGAAGCGCACCGGCCCGCCGGTCAGCGCCACCTGCGCGACTTGCCGCAGCGGCAGCTCACCGGCATACGGGGGTCCCGCCGGTGGGGAGGTCGAGCATCCGCCCACCGCTACGGCTGCGGCGCCCAGCAGCGCCGCGAGTGTGCGCGTCGGGGGCATCACCCACCTCCCACTCGATGTAACCGTGGTTTCGAAACTACGCTGGGGGCAGGTGCGGTGAAATGCCACCACCGGACCGGAGGATTTCGTGCCCGACTCGCCAGCGGCGACGCCTGGGCAATGGGTGATGCTGTCGTATCGCATGCCTCGTGAGCCGTCCACGCCGCGGATCGCGTTGTGGCGCAAGCTCAAACGCCTCGGGGTCGGGCAGATCTCCGACGGCCTGGTCGCCCTACCGGCGGATGCGCGCACGCGTGAGCAGCTGTTCTCGAGCATGAGCCCGGCCGAAGTGGCGGCGATGACCGAGCGCCTCGAGTTCACCGATGAACCGGTCACCCCGCCGATCGAGACCGGCCCGGGCACCGAACCAGTCCTCATCCCCCGATCGGTGAAGCTGACCCGTGACCTCGCTCAGGCGTGCAAGCGCCGCGCCGCGAACCTCGGCATGTCGCAGTCGGCCTATATGCGTTCGTTGATCGAACGCGACGTGACCGAGGCCGGAACCAGCGAGCAGCGACCGGCGTGGGTGCGTGAACTCCTGGCCGTGATCGCTCAGCACGAGAACGACGAGCACCGCAAGGCATCCTGAGCCGAGTTCGGCGGTCGAGGTCGACCAGTCGGGATGACCCGTTCGGCTGGTCCCTCGCCTAGCTAGGAGTCGCTCACTGTCAGCGCATCTGCCTGCACAATGCCGCCGGAACTGGGCGGGCGACTGATGGGTTCGACGCGTTCAGCGGCTTTCGGGGTTGGCGAGCCGGTCTGCGCCGGACGTGCACTCGGCGCGAAACTCGGCAGTGACGAGTACAGATCCGACAGCGTTCTCCCGCAGGTCTGCACGGTGCCGTCGGGGCGGACGAGCACGGCGTCGGCGCGCCCGCCGCGCAGCCAGCGGTGCAGCGCGGTGCCCGGCACGGCCCGCAACACCACACCGCCGCGCTGTTCGACGGTCGCCGCCTGCACCGGTGATGGGGCCGATGTCGTGATGATGGCGTAACGCCCGGCGATGAGGTCGTCGACCCGGTGCCCGTCGGCCATCCGTTCGTTCGGGACCAGCCGTCCGGCCAGACCTCGGCGCAGCGGCGGTGCGGTCACCAGCGCGGAGCGGTGCAGCGGCGGTGACTCTCCGCTGATGATCGTCCGCGTCAGCCCGGGCAGCCGGTGCAGTCGCGGAGCGAGCAGGCCACGCAGTCGATTGCCCAGTTCGCCGCCCTCGGTCATGGTCGAACCCATGAGTTTGGCCAGCCGGATCATCATGTGCGCGTGCGGTTTCCGCTCGGTCTCATAGGTGGCGAGCACCGGCTCCGGAAGCTCGCCGCGCAGCACCCCGGCCAGCTTCCAGCTGAGGTTGGCGGCATCGCGCACGCCCGCGCCCATGCCCTGCCCGATGAACGGCGGGGTGAGGTGGGCGGCATCGCCGAGCAGGAATACGCGTCCGGCACGCCATCGGTCGGCCAGTTGCGCGCGGAAGGTGTACTCCGCCACCCGGACCAGCTCCAAGCCCTCACGGTCGACGTCGGCCAGCCATGGGGCCAGCAGGGGCCACAGTCGAGCCAGATCGCGGTAGTCGTCGGCGGATTCGCCGGGCCGCAAACGGAATTCCCATCGGTGGCGAGTCTTGCCGATGCGCATGTATGTCGCGGCTCGATGCGGGTCGCATACCTGATGCACGCCTCCCCAGTGCCCAGGATCGACCGTGGTCGCGAGGTCGACGACCAGCCAGCGCTGCTCGAATCGCAAGTCCTGCATGCGCGCGCCGATCGCGGTGCGCACCAGACTGTTCGCGCCGTCGCAACCCAGCACGTAGCGGGCGCGCACCGACTCGGACGCGCCGGTCGCGCGGTCTTCGAAATCAACCCGGATACAGTCCTTCTCGACCGTCAGCCCGGTGACTTCCACACCGCCGCGCAGCGAGACGGCCGGATGCAATGCCAGATTGGCCCGCAACAGCGCCTCCAGCTCCGGCTGGTCGAACAGGTTGGCTTCGGGGAATCCGTTGCGGCCCCCAGCCGGATCGCGGTCGAATTGCGCCAGCACCCGATGCCGCGGATCCACCAGGCGCAACCCCGGAGCGGGCCGGGTGATCGCGTCGAACCCCCGTCCGATGCCGAGAAGTTCCACGATCCGCCGGATCTCACCGTCGAGATGGACCGCGCGCGGCTGCGGGTAGACGCCCTTCCACCGCTCGAGGACCAGCGATTCGATGCCATATTGGGCGAGCAGCGTGGCCGCGGTGAGCCCGGATGGGCCCGCTCCGACGATCACCACCGGAACTGTCGGCGAAGTCATCGGGATCCACCGATCAACGTGGCCGCGTAGGCCGTGGCGACCACAGCCGTACCGGCCGCGGGCGCGATTTCGGTCGTGCCGTCGCCGTTTCGGAGATGGCTGGCGACCGCACCGGTCATCAACAGCACCAGCCCGGCCACGGCAGCCCGGCCGATCGCAGGGCGAACCGGTCCCAGCAGCACCCCACCGGCCGCGAGGAGTTCGACCGCGCCGATGCCGCGATAAGCGGTGGTGGAGTACCCGAGATGCGCCGCACGCTCGCGCATCGCCGCGACGGCGGCGACCTTGGCCGTCCCGAGGTATAGGAATTCGGCCGCCAGCACGCCCCCGAGCACCTTCGCCACGGTTGTCATTGCCGCACCTCGATTCTCGCGTCGATCGCATAGTGGCCCAGGATCGCCTCGGCCGCGGCTGGGTCGGCATCGGGGTCCAGTACGACGGTGGCGACGATCGCGCCGTCCTCGACCGCGGCGGAGATACCCGCCACACCGGTGGTCTCGGCGAGCGCGTCGAGCAGTTCGCGGCGAGTGGCATCGGCGCGCAGGCTCAGCTTGTACGGCTTTCCGACATCGGTGACGGGCAGCGAGTCGAGGATGGTGACCGTCTTGGGGGCGGCGGCGCGCTCGTGCACCCGCTCGGCCGCCCACGCCACCAGTTCGCCCTCGGTGGCCTCGGCGCCCGCGGTGAGCGCGACGTAGGCGACCGGGACCTCGCCGGCGTGTACGTCCGGGCGGCCCACCGCTCCGGCCGCGCTCACCTGCGGGTGGTTCAGCAGCGCGTCCTCGATGCTCGCGGGATCGATGTTGTGGCCGCCGCGAATGATGAGATCCTTTGCGCGACCGTGCAGATGGATGAATCCCTCCTCGTCGATATGGGCCATGTCGCCGGTGCTCAGCCAGCCGTCGACCACGGTGCCCAGTCCATCGAGGCGGTGACCGTGTTCGTCGCGGCCGGTCACGTATCCGGCGAAGACCGTGGGGCCGCTGATGACCAGGACGCCGGTCTCCCCGTCGGGGAGTGTCTCCCCCACCCCGTCTTCAGCCGTGCGGACGACCGCGACCTGCTGATAGGGCATTCGCTGCCCGACCGCGCCGGGCCGGGGAACATCCGGGAAGCTGCGTGCGGTGGCGCACGTCGCCTCGGTGAGGCCGTAACCCTCCACCAGCGTGACCCCGGTGTGCAGCTGGAAGTTTTCGCGGACCGCGAGCGGCAGCGGGGACGCGCCGACCATCGCGTAGCGCAAGCTGGTGATGTCGGTGTCGATCGGGCATTGGGCAAGTACCGCATACACCGTCGGCACGGCGCTCATCGCGGCAATCCGGAAGTGCGCCACGATATTCCAGAACTCCGCGTAGAGCGTGAAGTCCCGATATCCCAGCGGACCGGCCCATACCACCGGCTGACCGCGGAACAGCGGCGCGAGCAGGGTGACGACCAGCGCGTTGACGTGGAACAGCGGCAGCGCGGCGAAGACCACCGATTCCTCATCGAGCAGCGAGTTGGCGGCGATCATCCACGCATTGGAGACCTCACCGGAATGTCGGTGCGCCGCCAGTTTCGGCACGCCCGTCGTGCCGCCGGTGTGGAACAGCGACGCCAGATCCGATGCCGCCGGCGCCTCTCCGTGAAAGCGGATCGAATCCTCCTCGGCAGCAAGGGTATCGAGGTAGCCGATCCGGATGCCGCCGATGCCTGGCAGGGTCGGCGGCGGCTCCGGAGCTGCCGTCGGACGCAACACCAGCAGGGCATCCAACAGACCGCGCGCCGCGAGTTCGCGTGCGGTGGTCCAGGTGTCAGGCTCGAGTTCCGGACCGGCGGCGATCAAGACCCGAGCGCCCGAGCGGCGCAGCAGCTCCGCGACGTGCTCGTGCGACAGGCCGCCATTGATCGGCGCGCCGATGCCCGCCAGCTGTGCGGCGAGGGTTGCCGGGATCAGCTGTGCGCAGTTGGGGGCGATCAGTGCGACCGCGTCGGTGCGGCGCACACCCAGCTCGTGCAGCAGGTTCGCGTACTTGTGCACGTCGGCGAGCAGCTCGGAGTAGGTGCGCCGCAACGGCTCTCGCCATCGCGCCGCATCCGGCAGCACGGTGATCGCGGTGCGCTCCGGCCATCGCGTCGCCGCGCGGACGAGCAGGGCGTAGCTCGATTCGGGCAGGCCGCGCGCCTCGAGCGGTATCGCTTCGATGGCGGCCAGGTCCTCCGGGCCCGTGTACCGGGGCCAGAGCAAGTCCTCGGTCGAGGTCTCGAGGGTCGTGTTGTCGGTCATCGGGCGTACCTCACGACCGTGCGCTGGCGGCCCAGGTCGAGGGCGCCGTCGTCGGTGCCGATCGCGGCCTCGACCACGTCCCCGTCCTTCAGGTACTTCGGGTTCTTGGCCTGGCCTCGGAAGAACATCTTCCACTTGACCTTCGGCGGCAGCAGCGAGCCGATGATCTCCACCGGCTTGGGCGGGGCACTGAGCGCGGTGCCGATCGGGGTTCCGGTGAGTAGCAGATCTCCGGCGTCCATGCGCTGGAATCGGGTCAGCGCGCGCAGCGTCTCGACCGGCCGGTAGATCATGTCCGCGACCGTCATGTCCTGCCGCAGCTGGCCATTGACCCACAGCCGCAGCCGCAGATCTCCGAACCGCTTCAGCTCATCGGCGTCGAGCAGCACCAGCGCCGGGCCGACCGGGGTGAAGGTCGGATACGACTTCGCCTCGTAGAACTGCGTTTTCGGCAGCTGCACGTCGCGCGCCGAGATGTCGTTGGTAACTACCAGGCCCGCGACGCAGTCCGCGAGGTTCTCCGCCGAGACATCAGCGCCGACCGGCATCTCGCGACCGAACACGAGGCCGATCTCCACCTCGTAGTCGAGCAGCTGCACATGCGCGGGCCGGATGACGTCGTCGTGGGGTCCACTGATCGATCCGGACGCCTTGCGGAAGAACGTCAGCGGCACCGTCTCGGGGTCCATCCCCGAATCCTTCACGTGCGAGGCGAAGTTCGTCATCTGCGCAACCACCCGACACGGCGCGGTCACCGGGGAGATCAACGAAAGGCTTTGCACTGCCACGGGTTCCGCGCCGGACGCAGCCGCGGCGATCGCCTCACGGTCGGCGAGCAGTTCCCGCGTGGTCGTCGCGGTGGTATCGATACGGGCGGCACCGGCGGGGGTCTGCACCCACCAGGCGTCGGCGGTGCGGAGGATGGATGTGCTCATGAGTTGGCCACTTTCAACAGGCCGCGCAGGCGGCGGATATCGAATTCGTTGTCCTCACGCAGCGCGTCGACGATCGAGCGCAGTTCGCGCAGCGATTCGGCTCCAGGCTTGATGCCGAGGAAGTCCTTGGTCACGGGCGGGCCCCACTGCGCCAGACCGGAAGCGCTCATCGGCGCCCAGCCCGGCTCGAGGGTGCAATCGAACATGTCGCCGTCACTGAAGTGCTCCACCATGAACCCGTCGGGATCGCGCCAGTAGTCGAAGATCTGGCTGCCATGGATATGGCGGCCGATCCCCCACGATCGGCGATAACCCTGTTCGCGCAGGTACTCTCCACCCGCCGCGAGTGCGTCCAGGTCGGCGACCTGATACGCGGAGTGCACATAGCGGTTCGACGGCCCGAGCGTCAACGCGAGCGTGTGATGGTCGGTCGGCACCGAACCCTGGTCGCAGCGAATGAAACTCATGACCGGACCACGCTCCCGCTGGCCCGGGTAAAAGAGGAAGTCGCTGACGATCAGGCCCAGATTCCGCAGATACCAGTCGAGGGTCTCGCGGTATCTCGTCGACTGGATCACCACGTGTCCGAGCCGACGCACGCGTGCCGGTGCCTGCAGCGGTCGCTGCGTGGCATTCACCCGCGCCACCTCGTGCCCGAAGTTGAAGATGTGGGGCTGCTGCGTCGGCAAAGCCTCGAGTTCGTGCGTCTCGGCGACCACTCGCACCCGCAGGCGGCTCGGATCGGAAAGGTCGACGGTCAGTCCGCCCAGTGACTCCGGCAATGGCATGGCTCGCGCACCGGTCGCGGCGGCCAGTCGCAGCAGATCGGCGGAATCGGCGGCACGAAAGGCCGGACCGACGAAGCGCGAGCGGACACCACGCCGGATGAGCACGCATGGCGCGCCCGGATCGGTCCCGCGCAGCTGCAACTCGTCGGCCGTCCGCATGGCGGTCGCGAACCCGAAGGCGTGGGCGAAAGCCTCCGCCCCGTCCAGGTCGGGCTTCTCGAACTCCAGCCACGCCAAGTCCAGCACCTTGATCACGGGATTGCGCGCCCGGCCCGGATGCTCACCCGCGTGCGCCCCCTGCTCGCTGTGCAGACCGCTGTGTACATCGTGATGGCCGCTCATCGACCACTCCCTTCCAACAACTGACGATATCGTCACTCACGAGAGCGGCGTCAGTCAATACCATCTGACGATTCCGTCAAAATTGAATCGAGCGGCTATGATGGTGAGCCTGTCCAGTAGGAGAGATGCATCGATGACCACGCACAATGGGTCGGCACCCAATCGCCTGGAACGCCGCAAGGCCCGCACGCGCGCCGCGCTGGTCGGCGCGGCGCAATCACTGCTGGCCGAGGGCAAGATCAATGTGCCGATCCTCGAGATCACCCAGGCCGCCGACGTCGGCATGGGATCGTTCTACAACCATTTCCAGAGCCGCGAGGAGCTGTTCCATGCTGCCGTCGAGGAGGCACTCGACCGGCACGGAGCACTGCTCGATCTGCTGTGCGAAGACGTCGAGGATCCGGCTCAGGTCTTCGCGCAGAGCTTCCGCCTCACCGGCCGCCTGCACCGCCTGCATCCCACCCTCAGCAAGGTCTTGCTCAATGACGGGCTCGGCGTGGCGAACTCGGACCGCGGGCTCGCGCCTCGCGCACGCCGCGACATCGAGGCCGCGGCCGAAGCCGGGCGCTTCGACATCCGCGACCCGGAACTGTCGATGACCATCGTCGCCGCCGCGGCCCTGGGCCTCGGACGCCTGCTGCACGACCATCCCGAACGCGACGACGCCGAGGCCGCCGACCAGGTGGCCGAGGACCTGCTGCGCATGTTCGGGCTCTCCTCCGAGGAAGCCCACGAGATCTGCCGACGCCCGCTACCGCCGTTGGACCTGCCGCGCGTCGGCTCGACTCCATAGACTCAGCGGTCGTCAACGGCGGGAGCCTGCGGCAACCATCTCGAGGGGGCAACGCTAGCTGGGCCATCGCGGCCGGAGCACCGCATGCTCTACCGGGGCCGGCACACCACCGAACGCCGGTCGGTGGGCCACGCGCCGCGCGACTCCAGCCGCTGGTCAGGGGGAATAGTGCTGGCGCGCATACGCTGCATGCGCGCCGCTACGACGACGCCTGCGCGCTCGGTGAAACAGCCGAAGCCATCGGCTCGGCATGGACCATCTGCTCACCGAGCCCGATCGGCTCGTCGTGCCGGCGGGCGGCCGCATAGACCTGCAAGTAGCGAGTGATGGCGATCCGACCCTCGTCGGTCAGCGCGTCACTCTCGTCGCCGCGCTGGTGGGCCAGCTCGAAGACGTGGTCACCCAGCTCCACGGCCACCTCGACGACGCGTCGGCTGGTGCCGGGCGCGAGCAGGCCGGTGGCAAGCAGGTGGCGGTGGAGCAGGTCGGTGAGCCTGCCGAGGTGTTCTCTGATGTCGTCGCGGAGAGCCTCGTTGTGCCGGGAGGCGTAGTAGAGCGCGACGAAGTCCGGGTGCGACATGTAGTGGCGGCCGTGAAAGGCGATGAACGCCTCGACGGCGGCCGCGATGTCCGGGTGTGGCCGGGCGGTGGCGAGGGACTCCTCCAGTTCGCTATCGAGGCGCGTGAGTTCGCGGGCGAGCAGCTGCTCGAAGATGGCGTCGCGGTTGGTGAAGAACTGGTACACCGTCGCGGACGGGACACCAGCACGTTCCGCCACGGAACGGACCGTCGCCGCGTCGGTTCCCTCGGCCGTGATGATCTCCACGGCGGCGTCCAAGATCCGCTGGACGCGCTCGCGGCTGCGCTGCTGGACCGGTTCGCGGCGGAGGGGGCTGGCGTCGGGCACGGCATCCATGGTAGACACGAAAAAAATAACATGACGTCATGTTCATGTTTCAGCGGATCTCTTGCGGAGGCGACTACACCATGAGTGCGACCGGGGCAGCCGTCGATGCGTTGACCGAGGCGGGGCGGGCGATACGCGGCTCCGGGGGCGGCGGCACCGCGAAGGCCGCTTGCAACTTGTGCGAGGCGATTTGCGGGATCGAGATCACCATCGAGGGCGGGAGGGCCGTCGGTGTGCGCGGCGACCGCGACGACCCCCTATCCCGCGGCCACGTGTGCCCCAAGTCCGTAGCGATGACCGACGTGCACAGCGACCCGGACCGGCTACGGCGGCCGCTGCGCAAGATCGACGGAGAATGGGTGGAGGTGGACTGGTCCGAGGCGATCAACGCGGCGGCCCGCGGACTCGCTCAGGCCCGTCGGCGGCACGGCGCGAATGCGGTGGCGGTCTACCTGGGCAACCCCTCGGTCCACAGCCTCGGCGCGATGACCCACGGGTCCGCGTTCGCCTCATTGCTGCGAACCCACAACCACTTCTCGGCATCCTCGGTCGACCAGTTGCCGCACCAGGTCGTTTCGGCACTGCTGTACGGGCACCAGTTCCTGCTGCCGGAGCCGGATCTGGACCGGACACAGCACCTGCTCATGTTCGGTGCCAACCCGCGTGCGTCGAACGGAAGCCTGATGACCGCGCCGGATATGGCGCGGCGGCTGCGGGAAATCCGCGAGCGCGGCGGGCGGGTCACCGTCATCGACCCGCGCCGCACAGAGACAGCCGCGGACGCCGATGAGCACGTATTCATCCGGCCCGGCACGGACGCCGCGGTGCTGTTGGCCATGGTGCACGTCGTCTTGCGAGACCGGGCACCGCGCCTGCCCGACTACATCACGGGTGCGGACGCGCTCCGAGACGCGGTCTCCGAGTTCACGCCGGAAGCCGCCGGCCGTTTCAGCGGCGTGCCCGCCGCCACGATCACCCGCCTCGCCCACTCCTTCGCCGACGCGGGTCCCGCCGCCTGCTACGGCAGGTTCGGCGTGTCGACCCAGCGGCACGGCACTGTGTGCCAGTGGGCCATCCAGGTGCTCAATATCATCACCGGCAACCTGGGGCGCGAGGGCGGGACGCTGTTCACCGACCCGGCCATCGACATGACACGGCTGCTGAGCCCGGGCCATTTCGGCCGACGCCGCAGCCGTGTGCGCGGGCTTCCTTCCTTCGCCGGGGAGTTTCCGGTCGCCGCCCTTGCCGAGGAGATCACGACGCCGGGCCAGGGGCAGGTCCGGGCGCTGTTGACGATCGCGGGAAACCCGGTGCTGTCCACTCCTGCCGGAGCCGCACTCGGCACCGCGCTCGGCGGCCTCGACTTCATGGTGGCCGTGGACTTCTACCTCAACGAGACCACTCGCCACGCCGACGTCATCCTGCCGCCGACCAGCGCGCTGGAACGAGACCACTACGATTTGGTTTTCCGGTCCTTCGCCGTCCGCAATACCGCGAAATACTCGCCCGCGGTGCTGCCCAAGCCGCGCGGCGCGCGGCACGACTGGGAGATCTTCCGCGACCTCGGCTCGGCCTACCAACGCCACCTCGGAGGCGGCCGGATGCGGGTATTGCGCCGTCGCCTCAGTAGGCCCGCCGTGGCCACCGAGATTCGGCTGCGGACACCACCGCGCCGGCTGGTGGACCTGCTCCTGCGCACAGGTCGCTACAAACTGAGCGTGCGGCGACTGCTCGCTCACCCGGCCGGGCTGGACCTGGGCCCGCTGCGGCCGGGCGTCGAGCATCGCCTGCGCACTCCCGACCGCCGACTACACCTCGTGCCACCGGAGATCGCGGACGCCCTCGACACCCTGCGCTCCGACCTGGGTACGGCTCCGGCGGACCCAGGGTCGCTGCTGTTGATCGGCCGACGGCACCTGCGCTCCAACAATTCCTGGATGCACAACTACGCCCGCCTCGTCGCCGGTCCGCAACGGCACCATCTGCTCATGCATCCTGCCGACGCGGCCCGCCTCGGACTGGCCGACGGGCCCGCCGTGCTGCGCTCGCGCACCGGCGCCGTGCGGGTGGACGTCAGGCAGACCACCGACATCATGGCGGGCACGGTCAGCCTGCCGCACGGGTACGGGCACGCGGCGGCGGAAAGTCGGCTGTCCGTGGCCTCCCGCGTCGCGGGCGCGAGCGCCAACGATGTCACCGACCCGCTGTTCCTGGACACCGTCAGCGGAAACGCCGCCCTCAACGGAATCCCGGTCACCGTGGAACCGCTCCCCGACTCCCGCTAGCAAGGAACGCCATGCCCCACGTCATCACCCAGCCGTGCTGCAACGACGCCTCCTGTGTGCCGGTGTGCCCGGTCGGCTGCATCCATCCCACCCCAGACGAACCGGGCTTCGCCTCCGCCGAAGCCCTCTACATCGACCCCGCCAGCTGCATCGATTGCGGCGCCTGCGTCGCCGAGTGCCCGGTCGGGGCGATCACCCGCGACACCGCGCCCGCCGCAGGCCGGTTCTTGGACCTGGCGGAGGCCTATTACCAGCGAAACCCGCTGCCGCCCGGCATCCCCGACGCCTCGCCGCCCGCTGCGCGGGCCGAGATCGAGGAGCTTCGAGTCGCGGTGGTGGGCTCCGGGCCCGCGGGCGCGTATGCCGCACTCGAGCTGCTCGAGCATCCGGGCGCGACAGTCACGATGTTCGACCGGCTGCCCACACCGTGGGGTCTGGTGCGAGGCGGCGTGGCCCCCGACCACCCGTCCACCAAATCCGTCACCGAGGTATTCGAGCGCGCCGCCGCCAATGGCCGCTTCCGCTTCCACCTCAACGTCGAGGTCGGTACCCACATCACCCACGACGAGCTGGCCGCAGCGCACCACGCCGTCGTCTATGCCTATGGGGCCTCCGGTGACCGCCGCCTGGGGATTCCCGGCGAGGACCTGCCGGGCAGCGCGTCGGCAACCGAGTTCGTGAACTGGTACAACGGCCACCCGGACTTCATCGACCGCACGTTCGATCTCTCCTGTCGCCGTGCGGTCGTCGTCGGCAACGGCAACGTCGCCCTCGACATCGCCCGCCTCCTGGTCGCCGATCCCGCGGAGCTCGCCGCCACCGATATGGCCGACCACGCGCTGGCCGCCCTGGCCGCAGGCACGATCGAGGAAGTCGTGGTGCTCGGCCGGCGCGGCCCCGCGCAGGCCGCGTACACCACTCCCGAGCTGCTCGCCCTGACCGACCTCGACGGCGCCGATGTCCTCGCCTTGCCCGACGAGGCCAGGTTGGATCCCGACCAGCTCGCCGCACTTCGATCGGACCCGATCGGGCTGGCCAAAGCGCAGGCTGCCGCGGAACTCACCACACGCCACCGCAGCGCGTCGCGCCGTATTGTCCTGCGCTACTTGTATTCTCCGCTGGAGATCTCAGGCGATCAACGAGTCACCGGGGTGCGGGTGGCCCGCAATCGGCTCGAACACGGCCCCGGCGGCGGCGTCCGCGCTGTCCCGACCGGAATCGAAGAGACCATCGAGGCGGGCCTGGTACTCCGGGCGGTGGGCTACCGCGGCGCTGCGCTGTCCGGCCTGCCCTTCGACCATGACCGCGGTGTGCTGCCCAACGACTTCGGCCGAGTCCTCGCCGGCACCGGCGAACCCATCCCCGGCGTTTACACGGCGGGATGGATCAAGCGGGGCCCGTCCGGAGGCATCGGCGCCAACAAGAAATGCGCACTGGACACTGTCGCCGCACTCCTCGCCGACCATTCCGCGGGATTGCTTCCCGCCCCGGCAACAACCCCGCAGGACCTCGACGCACTGGTCCGGCAGCGCCGGCCCACCGCCGTCGGTGTGCACGAGTGGAGGGCGATCGATCGGACCGAGCGCGACCTCGGCGCGGTTCAGGGACGGCCGAGGCGCAAACTCGCCTCGTTCCCCGCCTTGCTCGCCGTTGCGCATGGGGAGGACTCGATGCCGACGATTCCACTGCCGATCGACGCAGACGGGTTCCGCCTCTAACCGATCCTGCTAATGCTGCGTTCCTCAAAGGTGGTAGATAAAACGGCGGCGTAGGGTCCTGGGTTTCGGCTCTTGCAGCTTGAGCCAGCATGCCCCGACCAGGATGAAGGCATGTTTGATCCGGGGGTGACCCTCGAGCCATTCGCGGGCGGATTTGCTGTTGTGGCTGGAGAGGTTGTCGGTGATGACATAGATATCACCGGTGGGGTTGGCCGGTTCGAGCATTTCGAGGAAACGCTGGTAGTTCACGCTGTTGCGCGAGGATGCGGTGAGTGTGGCGGCGTGACCGTCGCGCACGCGGATCGATCCGTGGACCCAGATCTTGTCGGGAATGCGCTACAGCGATATCGCACAGGAGCTCGACATTCTTGACTCGCCCGGCCTGCTGTTCAGCGCGACGCGTTCACCGATGCCGACTGAAACCCGCCCGCCTGCACCGCGTCGGTGATGAGCGTCCGAACGTCGCGCGGTGCGCCCGCCAGCAGCTCGAGGAGGTCGGTGCTAGATGCCTCGAGCAGTCCGGCACCGAGATTCGCGAACAACGAGAGGGTATGCGTGATCTGGTACGGCTCCAATCCACTGCCCTGCAACATATCCCGCGTTTCGCCGAGCGATATCGGCACGTATCGCACTGGGCGATTGAGGGATTCGCTCAGGATCTCGGCGATATCCGGGCCACCGATCGCGGTCACACCCTCGAGCTCGTATACCTTGCCCGCATGTCTGCTGGGCCGCCCCTCAGCCAGATCACGCTCGGATTCCGCGGCTACCCGAACGGCTACCTCGGCCAGGTCCTCGCGCGCCACCACCGAGATCCGGCCGGTGCCGAATGCCGCCGCGAATACACCCGATTCGGCCGTGGAGGCGGCACCGGCGACGGCGAGGCCGACCGGCACCTCCGCGTAGAGGCCATTGCGCAGGACGGTCGCGTCGAAAGGTGCTGCGGCGAGACGTTTTTCGGTCCAGCGGTGCGGCAGGGCGATGGTCATCAGATCGCCGGATCCCGCGAGACCGGTGTAGATCACGTGCCGGACACCGGCCGCGCTGGCGGCGTCGATCACCGCACCGTGGCGGGCCAACACCACATCGTCTTCGGCGTATCCGGCCGAAATCAGGACCAGGACATCGACATCCCGCAGTCCCGCGAACAGCGTCGCCGGGTCGTCGAAATCGATACGACGCGTGGTGATGTCGTCACCGGAGCGGCTGCCCGCCGCTACGGTCAGGTCGTCGAGGGTGGACAGGCCGCGGTGGACGAGGCCGCCGAGGGCTCCGGAGATGCCGGTTACCAGGATCATCGCAACACTCCCGTTGTTGTAGTTGCTGGATTCGACCCAGCATCGGCGGCCGCGGCGCGCGGCATAAGGAGGCACTTTCATGTCGGTCACGAACACTGCGGTCACCGCGCAGGTCGCGGGCACTATTCCCGACGGGCCCTGTGGCGATGACGACTGCGGCATCCGCGATGTGCTCGACCGATTGGGGGATCGGTGGACGGTATTGGTGATCGTCGAACTGAGTAAAGGGGTGCGGCGTTTCCGTGAGTTGGAGCGGGCGATTCCGGGCATCTCACAGCGGATGCTGACACTGACCACCAAACGCCTGTGCCGCGACGGCATGGTGGAGCGGATCGCGTACCCGACGATCCCACCGCAGGTCGAATACCGGCTCACCGAGACCGGCCAGAGCCTGGCCGCGGCCATCAGCGCACTCGCCGATTGGTCGCGCGAGCACAAGGACCGCATCGCCGACGCGCGCCGACACTGGGATGCCGAGCACGGCGACTGAACACCTGTCGCGGGCGGGCGGACAGCGCTTGAATGGAAGCATTCCCACAGGGAGGTTCCCGATGACCCTTACCGCTCGTGACCTGCTCTACGGGATCCAGGCCGAGCTGGCCCCGCACGACGACGACAATCGCATGGTTCCGCTGATCTCGGTGGGCAAGGCGCCACGCGCGGTATTCGCGGCGATCGCCGCCGAGGAACAGCGCATCATAAGCAGCGACTGGCGCAGCTTCCACGCCATGGCGGCGCGAGCGGACGACCCGCACGTCAGAGCGTTCCTCGACGGCCTCCCGCCCGGCGAGCAACAGGCACTGGCTCTGTTGGACGCACTCGTGGCGGCGGCCGGACCAGATCAGGGCATGGAGCCGCCCAGAGCGGGTTGTCAGGCCTATCCCGCTTATGTCGCGTGGCTGGCGCTCAACGCCGAACCCTCCGCAGCGACTGCCGGTATCTACGCGAATGTCGCCGCATTCGGCCGCTACTGCCGTGTGGTCGCCGACAGCATGCGCACCAACTACAAGTTCGACGACCCGGCCTGCGCATTCTTCGACTTCTTCGCGGCCGATAGCCCGGAATATGAACAGCGGGCCCTCGCCGCAATCCAGGCCGGAATCGACACCGACCGACTGAATCCGAACGACGCCCACCTGTACGCCAGACTCTTCCAGAACTACGAACTCATGTTCTGGAACACCCTCGCCGACGAGTTCGCCGGATAGCACCGCAACCGTCAGTGTTCCTCCGAGCCGACCGCTCGTCGGCAGCTGAGCTAGCTCGCACCGTCGTAGACCACTGCCGATCGGCGAATCTCGATATGTTGATCAACAACGCGGGCCGCCCGCTGCAAGACCCGTCTGACAATCCCGTGGCACACAGAACGGGTTAGCTCAGTCGAGCGGCGTCGCGGCGGGCTCCGCGGCCACCGGCTCGGGCTGCGCCGGTGTGGCCGCTGCCGGTCGCGTCGGCCGTTCGGGCGCTGCCGGGACCGCCGCGAGCGGCTTCCGAGCCCCGGCCAGCCGCGAGTAGGCGAGGCAGACCAGCCCGCATAACAGATAGCCCAGCGCCACCTTCGGTGCCGCAGCCCAGGCGATCTGGGCGGCGTGGATGAGGCCGATCCAGCTCAGTGCCGCGGCGGCGGCGCACGCGGCGGACGCGGCGACGAAGCGCTTGTCCAGGATGAAGGTCACGACCGCGCCGAGCACAAGACCGGCCAGCACGCCGCCCGAGCCCAGCGTCTTCAGCCCGTCGTACACCACGCCCGCTTGGCCGAGCGCGGCGTCGCCGACGTTGTCGGCGGTGGTACCGGCCGCCGTCAGCGCGTTGTCGATCTGGCCGACCGCCCACTCGGCGAGGTTCGGGATCAGCGCCGCGACCACCGCCACGGCGTGCAACTTGGGCACCGCCTGGAACGCCTGTGCGCCGATCAGCAGGCCGATATACAGCAGAATCGGCACGATCGCCGGGATCGGCAGCAGGGTGGCGAGCACCCCGAACAGCCCCAGCAGGCACATCACGCCGATGGTGACGCCGCTGGCCAGCGAGTATCCGGTGCGCCCGCCGGCGTCCTTCCAGCCCGGATGGCCGATGTAGACCGCGGGCGGGAACGGCGAGCCGAAGCCTGAGCCGACGACGGCGCCGAGCCCGTCGGCGAGCAGCACGCTGCGCAGGTTGTAGTTGTCGCCCGCCGCCGCGGCGCTCTCCACGTTGCTCATCGCCTCGGTGAAGTTGTAGACGCCCAGCGGAATCGCCGTGGCCAGCAGCGGGCTGAGATTGCCGAGGCCGGTGAACAGCAAGTGCAGGTGCAGGGTCGGCAGCCCGATCGCGATGTCGTGCGCGGCCTTGCTGACGTCCGGCACCGACATGAACCCGCCGATCCAGCCGATCGCCGTGCCGATCAGCAGCGCCACCAGGCCGACCGGGACGTTGCCGGGCAGCCGCACGTCGGTGAAGAAGCCGATCAGGATGATCGCAAGCACGGGCAGCGCGATCCACGCGGCCTCCCACATCTGCGCGGCCGGGCGCATGGAGATGAACGTGATCGAGATGCCCGCCAGCGTGCCGAGCATTGCCGCGCGCGGGGTGATGCGGCGGATGTAGGGGCCCACGAAGCCGCCGATCATGACGATCACGCCGATCAGGAACGCCCAGGCCAGGCCCGCCGACCACGCCTTCAGCGGATCGTGGCTGCCCAGATAGATCGGCAGCATGACCACGAACACCACGATGAACATGTGCGGCACGCTGGGTCCGTACGGCAGCGCCGTCACCGTCGCCCGCTGTTCGCGGCGAGCGAGGCGGCGGGCCAGCAGCACGTAGTAGAGGTTGCCGAGCACCAGGGCCACCCCCAGCGCGGGCAGCACGCTGCCCAGCACGTCCTTGCTGGAGATGTTCACCACCGTGATGGACAGCGTGGTGAGGGTGAGCACGTTGACCAGGATGTTGAAGCAGAGCCCGAAGTAGGCGTTGGTGTCGCCGCGCGTCCACCAGGGCAAGCGGAGGGCGGCGGGTTCCTCGGCGGGTGCAGTGTCACTGGGTTGCGTTTCGAGGGACATCGGCTTTCCTGTTCACTAGACCGGGCGTATCGGCGGAAGGAGCGAGCTGGGCGGGGGTGGTCAGCCCGGCGACGACCGCGGCCGAATCGGCGACCCAGCCGAAAATGCCGCCCTGTGCCGCGATCATCTCCAGCCCCACTCGCTGGAATTCGGGGAAATAGGAACCGACGCAGTCGGACACGACCAGGCACTCGTAGCCCCGGTCGTTGGCTTCGCGCACGGTGGTGTGCACGCACACCTCGGTGGTGACCCCGGTGACCAGCAGGGAGCGGATGCCCCCGCGCTGCAGTTCGTCGGCGAGGCCGGTGGCGTAGAAGGCGCCCTTGCCCGGCTTGTCGATCACGACCTCGTCCGGCAGCGGTGCCAGCTCGTCGACGATGTCGTGGCCGTACTCGCCGCGGATCAGGATGCGGCCGAACCGCCCCGGGTCGCCGATGCGCTGGGAGGGGTTGCCGCGCAACAGCTTCGACGGGGGGCAATCGGACAGGTCGGGCCGGTGACCCTCCCGGGTGTGCAGCACCGGCACCCCCGCCTCGCGGGCGGCGGCCAGCAGCGCGCGCAGCGGCTCGATCACCGTGCGCAGCAGTCCGACGTCGTTGCCGAGGCTCTCGCCGAAGCCGCCGGGCAGCAGGAAGTCGCGCTGCATATCGATGATCAGCAGGGCCAGGGTGCCCGGCTCGTATCGGAAGGGTCCCGGCCGCGCCGGAATGGACTGTGTGGCGGTCACTGTCGCTCCTTCGCTGCTCGGGCGGCGGCCGTGGCGGTCACCACCGTGCGGGGTTCGTCGAGGATGCGCGCCGCGGCCGCCAGCACGGTGTCGTCAGCGAGCGCGGGACCGGCCACCATGACCGACAGCGGCCGCCCGTCGCCGGTCACGCCCACCGGCACCGCCACGGCGGTGAGGTCGAGCAGATTCCCGAAATGGGTGTAGTGCCCGAGCACGGTGTTGGTGGCGACAGGATCGGCCAGCACCTGCGCCACGGTGAAGGTGGTGCCGATAGCCGGCAGCACCAGCACGTCGAAGTCGGCCCACATCCGGGCCACTCGCGCGCGCAGCCGTTGTAGCCGCTGCTGCGCCCGGAACACGTCCACCGCGTCGAACCGGTAGCCACCGGTGAGGATTTCGCGCACTGTCGGCAGTATCGAGTCCGGATGATCGGCCAGGAAGTCGCCGAACTCCACCAGCCGCTCGGCCACCCAGGGGCCCTGATAGAGCAGCTCGCCCGCCGCCAGGAACGGCTCCAGAGTGGTCGTCACGCAGTCGAATCCGAGCCCGGACAGGCGCTCCCGCAGCGTCAGGTGCGCATCACGGAACACCGTGTCGCCGAAGAACTCCAGCTCCGCCGCGGCGGGCAGCCCGGCGCGCAGCCGACCGCCGCGGTGGCGCGGCCCGCGGGGGCGGCTCCAGGGATCGTCCGGGTCCACCGCCGCGATCACGTCGAAGACCCGGTCGAGGTCCTCGATCGAGGTTGCGGTGAGGGTGACGCAGTCCAGCGACTTGCACGCCGGGACCAGCCCGACCGCGCTGATCAACCCGCGCGACGGCTTCCAGCCGACGATGCCGTTGAGCGCGGCCGGGACCCGGCCGGACCCGGCGGTATCGGTGGCCACGCAGAACGGCACCTCGCCCAGGGCCACCGCCCGCGCGGAGCCGGAGCTGGACCCGCCGCAGACGAGGTCGCCGCCGAAGACGCTGCGCGGGATGGTGTATGGGGTGCGGGTGCCGTTCAGCCCGGTGGCGAACTGATCCAGGTTGGTCTTGCCGACGAACAGCGCGCCCGCGCCCAGCAGGCGCTGCACCGCCGGGGCGGTTCCGGTTGCCGTATAGGCGAAGTCGGGGCAGGCCAGGGTGGTGGGCCAGCCCGCGACATCGATGCTGTCCTTCACCCCGAACGGCACGCCGTACAGCGGCAGCGTGCGCGCGCCCGGCCGCCGCTCGATCTCGGCCGCCGCGGCCAGCAGTTGCGCGCGGGGCACCGGCGTGATCCAGGTGCCGTCGTCGCCGTTGGCGGCGATCGCGTCGGCGACCCGCGCCGCGGTGTTCGTCGGTGAGCCGCTACCGCTTTCGTGTGAATGCAGGATCTCGGCGATGCTGGGTCCCGTGCTGCGCATTTGTCGATTGTCGACAGAATGCGTGAAGCCCGGTGTGTTCGTGTGTTTCGGCTGTGTTGCCGGTCAGCGGAATTCGAGATCGAGGTAGGCCAGCTCGCCGTGCGTGCGCATCTCCTCCAGCACGATGTCCCGGTCGTTGGTCTCCAGGGCGGCCAGCAGCGCGGCGTGCCGGCGCACCCCGTCGCGGCGGTGCGTGGCCCGCGCCTCCTCCCGCAGGTTGCGGGCCATCGGCAGCTGCAGCTTCAGCAGGATCGGCGCATAGGCCAGATCCAGCTGCCGATGGCCGGCCAGCGCGACGATCGCGGCGTGGAAGCGGCGGTGCGCGTTGTCCCGCTCGAAGTCGTCGCCGCAGCCGTCGGCCGCCCGCATGTCGGCCAGCGCGGCGCGCACCGCGCGCAGCGGATCTCCCGTGGCTGGCAGCGGAAACGCGCTCTCCACCGCGTGCCGCTCCAGGACCCGCCGCAGCTCGAACAGTTGCCGCACGTCCGTGGCCGACCACACCACCACCCGGAAGCCGCGGCGCGGCAGATGCTCGATGAGCCCCTCCTGCACCAGCAGCCGCAGCGCCTCCCGCACCGGTGCCCGGCTGGTGCCCAGCCGGGCGCACAGCGCCTCCTCGCCGATCCGATCGCCCGGCGCGTACGCCCCGCTCAGTACCTCCGACCGCACATGCCGCACCGCCAAATCCACCAGGCTCGGCGGCAGCACGGTCTCCTCAGCACGCACCGTCATGCTTCGAGTCTACGAACGGGGTGTTCGGCGGCCGCTGCCCCGGACCCGCCCAGGACAGGAAGGCCGCCGTGGTCACCGTGACGTCGGCGGAGCTGTAGTACCAGCCGTTCCAGGTGTCGGCGACGATCACTGGATGCCGTGCCCGCGCGCCGTGTCATTGGCGGGCAGCCAGATCCCGTTGCAGCCTCGACCTTGTTCCACTGCCTCGGGGAGCGCCACGTGCGGCATGAACAATCTGAAGCGGTTCACCGAATTCGACACTGGCGCCGCGCGCATCGGCGGCCACCGCTACCGAACGAGGACTGCGCTGATGCGCTGCGCGAGCACTCCGAGTCTCGGCTTCGAACGCGCTGTGTTGTCGCGACCCGGGCGGTTCAGCGCCGCCTCAGAACAGCCGATCACCCGAAGGCTCCGGCACGGGCGTCGTTCCCACGCGTACGCGCTCCTCGTCGTCGATGACATCCTCGATCGCGTCGATCTGGTCCTGAACCACCTCGGCGCGGGCCACCAACTCGATCCGGTCGGGCTCGGTGAGGCTCTCGGCACCGAGCTTCTCGAAAACGCAGGAGAGCACCGACCGTAAGTCCTCTAGCTTGCTGTCTGACTCCACGGGACCTCACCCTACGTCCGAACTCGACGAACATCCGCTTCTGCCGATTATCGAGTGGTAGACGCCGATCAGCTCTGGGACCATCGGGTCAGCGTTCGACATTGATGCCGATGGAAGGAAATCGCGGATGACCACGCCGCGGCGGTACTGGATCAGATTCGACCCACAGCAGTGCTCCGACCCACGGTTCCGGCAGGGCGTCGGCGTGACTGGATTCGACGTACCGGATTGCCTGTCGATGGTGGCGAAGCTGTTCCCCGACGAACCGATGCCACCTGTGCGCCGAATTACGGCCGACATCTCACTGGCCGAGCCACTGCCGGTGAATCCTCGCTATCTCGGAGTCCCGGTGTGGCGCGGCGTGTGGTATCCACCCGTGAATCTTGAAACCGGGCCGACCCGCGCCATCGACCGAAGAGGCGCGCCTTCCGAATACCCGGCACCCGTCACAGCATCGGGCCGCCGAATGCGGGTCAGCGAGACACTGCACACGAAAACCACATGGCGGGACGAAATCCCGCATATCAATGGGCTGCTGTGGCCGCTGGTGACCATGCACCACGCCGAGTACGGCCGCGGAATGCGGCTCAGCGCCCCAGCGCTTCGCGCCGTCTGCGCCACGGATCCGACCTACGGGGACATGGTGCGCGAAGCTCTCGACTACATGATCGCGTGGCGCCCGACACCGGATGAATGGTTCGACGCGACCGAAACCAGGTTCGCCGATCAACGGGACCTGGACGAGTACCTGCGAGCCTTCCGCGACTACCTATTCGGAACTCGCCCGGAGCCGCTCTATCCTCCCGGCAGCGAACCGCTTTCACCCGAGGACGAGTACATGCGGGCCATCCGCCGCTTGGTCATCACTCGCCCGGAGCCCATCCACCCACCCGGCAGCGAACGGCTTTCACCCGACGGGGAACAGAGTTTCGCTCGCGCTGCACGTCAAACCCCTGTTGAGAGCTCAACTCTTCGTTCCGAAGCCGAATAATCTCTACACGCGGCTCACGGGTCCAACCGCCGCTCGGCAACACCTCGGAACCACTCCCCCGGCCGATCACCGAGCTGGCTCTAGTGAACTCGAGTGCGCGCTCATGCCGATTTCCGTGCATCCAGCGGGATCGGTCTCCAGTGTGGGATCTGTTGATCGGGGCAGCTCGTCGCGGATGGCTGGCATCGCCCCAGCGGCCACGCACTTTCTCGATGATCTCCCTACTCGGGGAAGGTGGGCTGGAGGACGCCGTATCGCTCGGAGACGATGCCCCGTGTCGGCTCTTCGGGTAAAGCCGGCTCGGAACGGTCGGTAATTGCGCGCGACGCCCACAGATGTCGTGAAAGCTGGCCCGCCAGGCATGCACCGACCGCGTTCAACAGTACGTCGTCGACGGATGAGTGACGGCCGATAGCGAGGGCGAACTGTGCAGCCTCCACCGCGATCGAAGCTGCTGCTCCCGCCAACAGGATGCGGTACGAGCGGGCGAACCAGGGTCGGCGCACCGGCAACAGGAAGCCGAGTGCGGCGAAGACCAACAGATTCCCGCCGAACTGCTCGATCACCCGGTCGTCGGCCAGTTGCTCGGCCAGATCACGCAGCGGCACAAGATTCAGCGAACGACCCGTTCCGGTCGGCGTGAGGATCATCCACAACCACGGCGCCGTACCCGTCACCATCCCGACATCGCACAGCGCCGCCCGCCACCCGCGCCGCCCCACCAGCCACCAGGCCACGAGACCAGCTACCGGTATCGCGGCGACCGCGGCCACCACGACCCCACCCCACGCCTCCCACGTCCCGTTCACCCCGCCAGTATCACCCAAATCACCAGCGCCACAGACTTGGCCGAAATCGCCACCCGCACAGCTCCACCCATCGCCACCCATGCCCGGCGGAGGTTCCTGAAGTCGGGTGAGCGGCAAAAGCCCTGACACCAGTCTTAAGTAGCCGCTGTGCGCGCTGAGCGAAGCGGTCACGGGGCGGTGCCCGGCCCCCAACTCAGCTGGATTGAACGAGCCTTGGCGAAGGTCCCTCTCTCGACCGATCTCGCATGCTTACCATTGGCGACTTCCGTCCCCTTGCATGCCGCGCACGCATCACAGCCGCATGGCTGGATGCAGCGCTCCTTTCGCGTGCCGAACCTGATGGCCATGCTGCTGCGGGCTGGGCCGTTGGGCCCTTCCAAATCGCTTCCGCTAAACCGGACGCCGGGCATCGCGTCTCGTGAATGATAGTTTCAAAGCGATATGCGCGGGTGTCTCTGTGTTCAGCAGCCAGCACAGCACCGCTGGTCGGCGATCCCGTCGTGCGCGGCATCGCGTCCGAATGGGGTGGGGCAGAGCGAGGATGAGCATGACAGACACGGCGGCACCTGCCCGCACCGCATCGAGGCAGGCTGTCACGGCCGCGGATCAGGTCGAGTTGCGCCAGCTACTGGCCGGATTGACAGCCGTGCGCGACGGCGATTTCGGCACCCGGTTGCCGACGGACGCCGACGGGTTGCTCGGCGAGATCGCGACGGTGTTCAACGGCATGGTGGACCAGCTGTCGCTGTTCACCTCGGAAGTCACCCGGGTCGCGCGCGAGGTCGGCACGGACGGGCGGCTGGGTGGTCAAGCCGAGGTGCCCGGCGTGTCCGGCACCTGGAAGGACCTCACCGACTCGGTGAACGCGATGGCGGGCAACCTCACCAGCCAGGTGCGCGACATCGCCCAGGTCGCGACCGCGGTGGCGCGGGGCGACCTGTCCCAGAAGATCGACGTGGACGCACGCGGTGAGATCCTCGAGCTGAAGAACACGGTCAACACGATGGTGGACCAGCTGTCCGCGTTCGCGGACGAGGTCACCCGCGTCGCGCGCGAAGTCGGTTCTGAGGGCCGGCTCGGCGGTCAGGCGGAGGTGCCCGGCGTCGGTGGCGTATGGCGCGACCTCACCGCTTCGGTGAACTTCATGGCGGGAAACCTGACCGACCAGGTCCGCAACATCGCGCAGGTGACGACCGCGGTGGCGCGAGGCGACTTGAGCCAAAAGATCACAGTGAGCGCCCGTGGCGAGATCCTCGAGCTGAAGAACACCATCAACACGATGGTCGATCAGCTGTCGTCCTTCGCCGACGAGGTCACGCGGGTATCGCGCGAGGTGGGCACCGAGGGCATCCTCGGTGGCCAGGCGGATGTGAAGGGCGTCTCCGGCACCTGGCGCGACCTCACCGACTCGGTGAACTTCATGGCGGGCAACCTGACCGCGCAGGTGCGTTCGATCGCTCAGGTGGCAACCGCGGTGGCGCAGGGCGATCTGTCGCAAAAGATCAGAGTGGACGCCCGTGGCGAGATCCTGGAGCTGAAGAGCACCATCAACACGATGGTCGACCAGCTCTCGGCGTTCGCCGACGAGGTCACCCGCGTGGCCCGCGAGGTCGGCACCGAGGGCAGGCTGGGCGGGCAGGCGGACGTGAAGGGCGTCTCCGGTACCTGGAAGGACCTCACCGAGTCGGTCAACGTCATGGGCGACAACCTCACCGCGCAGGTGCGTTCGATCGCCCAGGTCACCACCGCGGTGGCCCGTGGCGATCTGAGTCAGAAGATCAGGGTGGACGCCCGCGGCGAGATCCTGGAGCTGAAAGAGACCATCAACACGATGGTCGATCAGCTCTCGGCATTCGCCGACGAGGTCACCCGCGTGGCCCGCGAGGTCGGCACCGAGGGCAATCTCGGTGGCCAGGCGACTGTGCGGGGCGTGTCGGGCACGTGGAAGGACCTGACCGACAACGTCAACGTGATGGCGTCGAACCTGACCGGCCAGGTGCGTTCGATCGCTCAGGTCGCCACGGCGGTGGCGCGCGGTGATCTGAGTCAGAAGATCACCGTGGAGGCGAAGGGCGAGGTCGCGGCGCTTGCCGGGGTGATCAACACGATGGTCGACACGCTGTCCGCGTTCGCCGACGAGGTCACTCGCGTCGCCCGCGAGGTCGGCACCGAGGGCATGCTCGGCGGCCAGGCACGCGTGCCGAATGTGGCGGGCACGTGGAAGGACTTGACCGACAACGTCAACTCCATGGCGAACAATCTGACCAACCAGGTCCGCAACATCGCCCAGGTCACCACCGCGGTCGCGCAAGGCGATCTGACCCGCAAGATCGACGTGGACGCGCGCGGCGAGATCCTCGAGTTGAAGACCACGATCAACACGATGGTCGACCAGCTGTCCGCGTTCGCGGCCGAGGTCACCCGCGTCGCCCGCGAGGTGGGATCGGAGGGGCGGCTGGGCGGCCAGGCCGAGGTCGAGGGCGTCTCGGGCACATGGAAAAGGCTGACCGAGAACGTCAACGAGCTGGCGGGCAACCTGACCCGCCAGGTCCGCGCGATCGCCGCGGTCACCAGCGCCGTCGCCGAGGGCGACCTGACCCGCTCCATCACCGTGGAGGCCTCCGGTGAGGTCGCGGAGTTGAAGGACAACATCAACGCGATGGTGGAGTCGCTGCGCGAGACCACCAAGGCCAACCAGGATCAGGACTGGCTGAAGACCAATCTCGCTCGTATCTCCGGTCTCATGCAGGGTCAACGCGACCTGCACGTGGTGGCCGGGCTGATCATGGACGAGCTGGTGCCGTTGGTTTCCGCGCAGTTCGGCGCGTTCTACCTCGCCGACGACAGCGACGAGCGGCCGGAGCTGCGGCTGATCAGCTCCTATGGCAGCCCGGAGGAACCGGGCAGCCCTTCGCGGTTCGCCTTCGGCCAGTCCCTGGTAGGCCAGGCCGCACGCAGTCGCCGCACGATCGCGGTGGAGAATGTGCCCGGCGATTACGTCACCATCTCCTCCGGGCTCGGGCAGACCGCACCGGTCAACCTGCTCATGTTGCCGATCGTGGTGGAGGAACAGGTCCTCGGCGTGATCGAGCTGGCTTCCGTGCACCGCTTCACCCGCATCCACGGGGATTTCCTCGACCAGCTGATGGAAACGGTCGGCGTCAACGTCAACACCATCATCGCCAACGCCCGCACCGACGAGCTACTGGTCGAATCCCAGCGCCTGACCACCGAACTGCAAGCCCGTTCCGAGGAATTGCAAGTGCAGCAGGAGGAACTGCAGCGATCCAACGCCGAGCTGGAGGACAAGGCGGCACTGCTGGCCATGCAGAACCGCGACATCGAAGCCAAGAACCTTCAGATCGAGCAGGCGCGGCAGGAACTCGAGACCCGTGCCCAAGAACTCGCGCTCGCGTCGAAGTACAAATCGGAATTCTTGGCCAACATGAGCCATGAGCTGCGCACCCCGCTCAACAGTCTGCTGATCCTCGCCCAGCTGCTGGCCCAGAACCCGAGCCGCAATCTCACGCCCAAGCAGGTGGAGTACGCGGGCATCATCCACTCGGCGGGCTCGGATCTGCTCCAGCTGATCAACGACATCCTCGACCTGTCCAAGGTGGAGGCGGGCAAGATGGACCTCACGCCCGAACGCGTGTCGTTGCGTCAGTTGCTGGACTACTTCGAGGCCACCTTCCGGCCGATGACCACCCAGAAGAGTCTGCGCTTCCGCGTCACGACCGCACCCGGCCTGCCGTCGGACCTGCTCACCGACGACTCGCGGCTGCGGCAGGTGCTGCGGAACCTGCTGTCCAACGCGGTCAAGTTCACCGAGACCGGGTCGGTACAGCTGCGGATCGAACCGGCGGAGGCGAGCGAGTTGCCCGCCGCAGTGCGCCAGCACGGCCCGGCCGTCGCGTTCCGGGTGATCGACACCGGGATCGGCATCGCCGAACACCAGCTCGAGTCGATCTTCGGCGCCTTCCAGCAGGCCGACGGCACCACCAGCCGCAAGTACGGCGGCACCGGCCTGGGTCTGTCGATCAGCCGGGAGATCGCCTACCTGCTCGGCGGCGCCATCAGCGCCGAAAGCACGCTGGGCGAGGGCAGCACGTTCACCCTCTACCTCCCGGTCGCGCGGCCGGACTTCCAGGAGGCGCCGCCTCGCGAGCGGGACGACACGCAGCAGGCCGACAGTCGGCCGGAGCGCACCCCTGCTCCCACACCTCAACAGCACCGCAGGCTCCTGGTCGTCGAGGAGCGCCCGCAAGGCCTGCTGTCGCTGGTCGCGCAGAGCGCTGTCGCCGAACTGGCCGACAGCAACGACCCGCGTGGTCCGGTTCAGGTCGTCACTACGGTGGGGGTGGAAGAGGCGGTGGCGGCGATGGCCGCCGAAGCGTTCCATTGCGTCGTGCTCGAGCTGGACTTGCCCGACGGCGCCGCGCTGCGGTTCCTGGAGACGATGGACGGGGACGTCGCATTGAGAAGCGTCCCAGTACTGGTTCACAACCGCCGGCTCGACGCCGAGCAGGAACGCATGCTGCAACATCGCGCCACAAGCCAGCCGCTGGAGCTGCTGTCCAGCCTGGACGATCTGCGGGAGCGGATCGCGCTGCACGTCACCGCCGAGGCACCCGGCGACTTGCTGCCCTTGGTCCGTCGCGAAGATGCATCCGCCCCGGCGCCACAGCGGCCGGACGGCAAGCTCGCCGGCCGCACGGTGCTCATCATCGACGACGACGCCCGCAACCTCTTCGCGCTCAGCAGCATCCTCGAACTGCACGGCATGAGCGTTCTACACGCGGAGGACGGGCGGGAGGGCATCGACAAGCTCATCGCCCACCCGGAGACGGACCTGGTCCTGATGGACGTGATGATGCCCGAGATGGACGGCTACACCGCGACGGCGACGATCCGCGAGATGCCACGGTACGAGAGCCTGCCGATCATCGCCGTGACAGCCAAGGCGATGCTGGGCGACCGCGAGAAGAGCCTCGCCTCCGGAGCCAACGACTACGTCACCAAACCGGTCGACGCGGACGCCTTGATCGCGTGCATCCAGCACTGGCTGGATGCCTGATGACCGACCTGGACAACCCCTACACCGAGGCCGGCGCGGCAGCTGACGCTTCCTCGCCCGTTGGCCCCGCGGTCCACCGCCTCGCGGCCACCGTAGAGCGGCTGCGTGCGCAAATCCAACAGGCCCAGGCCACCGCCGACGGACGCGCGCTGATCGAGATGGCCAAAGGCGTTCTGGTCGAACGGCTGCACTGCGGGCCCGCGCAGGCGGCACGGCAACTCGAGGCCCTCGCCGAGCGAGCGGGCATCACACCGCTCGAGTTGGCCGCCGAACTGGTCGACCAGTCGGCCCAGGACAAGGTCAGCGCGGTGGTGGGCGAGTTCTTGCTGCGCGCCGCCTCACCGGGAGAGCCATCCGCGGCCGTGCGCTTGCGTACGGCCGAAAGCGGGCTGCTTGCAGCCGGTGACAGTCAACGTGTCGCGGAGTCGGTGCTGGAGCACGCTCTGACGCCGCTGGGCGCCACCGCCGTGGCGATCTGGTCCGCAGGCGCCGACGCGTCGCTGACCCTGTCCGGTTTCGCCGGCATCGGCCCCCACGAGGCCGAGCGCTGGCGATACGTGCCGCCCGGTGTGGTGACTCCGGCCCGGCAGGCGCTGATGGAGCGCAACGCGGTATGGATCGATGACCTGAACCGGGCCGGGCCGCCGTCCATCGGTGACCGCGAGGGCGGCAGGGCGGCGATTCCGGCGGGCGCGGGGGGCAAGCTGCTCGGCGTCCTCGAGGTGTGCTGGCCGCAACCGCTCGAACCACAGCCGCCGCAGGTGCTCCGGCAGTTGGAGGCACTGGCCGAGCTGTGCGCACACACCTTGGAGGCGGACCTCGCCGCCGTGCGGGCGCCGGACCGCCCCGGTGTCGCGGATCTCGTGCGACTCGCGGACGGCCTTTTCGACCCGGCGCTCGTGCTGCTGCCCCACCTCGGCGAGGACGGCGCACTCGCCGACTTCCGCATCCACCATGTCAACAGTTGCTTCGTCGACCCGGCCGGGCGTCCGCGCGGCCTGGTCAACGGCGCGTTGCTGCTCGAGGCGTACCCCATGGCGGCGAGTGACGGGCAGCTGTTCGAGCGGATCGAGCACGTCTTCGCCACCGGCGAGACCTACCGTGCCGACCGAATGATGCTGACCGAACTGGTCGGCCAAGTACCGCTGACCGTCTCGACCGCCCTCAGCATCAGCCGCCACGGCGACACCGTGCTGCTGGTATGGCGGGTGGAGGACGAGACGGCGCGGCTGGCGGCGCTGCTGCAGCACGCACAGCGCCTCGGCCGCGTCGGCGGGTTCGAAGAGAACGCCGCAAGCGGCGAGATCACCTGGAGCAGTCAACTTTTCGCTCTCTACGGGCTCGCGCCCACCGCGGAGCCGATCCCGCTCGCGCAACTGCCGGGGCACGTCCACGACGACGACGTGAATGCCGTCGACCGGTTCCTGCGGACCTTGCTGCGCTACCGCCGCTCGGCTTCCACGGCCTTCCGGTTGATCCGGCCGGACGGCGTGACCCGGCACATCCGGATCGTCGCCGAGCCGGTCCTGGAGGCAGGTCACCTGGCCGCCATCCGCGGCGCCTATCAGGACATCTCCGCGCAGCACTGGACCGAGGTCGCGCTGTCCGCGACACGCGACCGGCTGGCGCACAGCGAGCAGCACGCCGCCGAACAGAGCCAGCTGGCCCGGCAGCTCCAGCAGGCGATCATGCCGGACGCGCAGCCGTCCATCGAGGCGTTCGGTCTGCGCATAGCGGTGCGATACCGGCCCGCCGAGCAGGAATACACCGTCGGCGGAGACTGGTACGACGCGGTCGTGCTGCCTTCCAAGCAGATCCTGGTGTCCGTCGGCGACATCACCGGCCACGGCGTCAAGGCAGCCACAGGCATGGTGGTGCTCCGCAACGCCCTGCGTGGCCTCGCCGCCACCGGCGCAGGTCCAGGGCAGATGCTGACGTGGCTGAACCTGGTGGCCCACCACCTGACCGACAACATCTTCGCCACCGCCATCTGCGGGCTCTACGACCCACAGACCCGCGTCCTGCGCTGGGCCCGCGCGGGCCACCTGCCGCCGGTGCTGGTGCGCGCAGGCCAGGCGTCCAGCTTGCCCCTGCTCCAAGGGATGCTCCTCGGAGCTGTGGCGGAGACGACGTTCGAGGAAGCCGAACTGCAACTGGAGCCGGACGACACTCTCCTGCTCTACACCGATGGGCTGATCGAGCGCCGAGACCGGCTGCTGGACGACTGCATCGAACGGTTGCTCGTGAGGTCGGCACAGCTCAGCGGAACCCTGGACGAGCGCCTGGACGAATTGCTCGACGGCAGCGATGCCGATACCGACGACGACACGTGCGTGGTGGGTATTCAAGTGGGGCCGGGTCAAGACTCCCCGGGCAGCTGAGACCGGCCGACCGAGGACGCCGGTGCGAGTCCGGTACGAACTCGGCACGCGGCGACGGTGGAAAGTTCTGCCTCCGAGACCTTTCGCGAGGCCGAAAGTGCAGTGAACTCGTCACGGGCCGGTCCGCCGACCGCCCTTGCGCGCTCCGGCTCGCAGAGCGGCTGGGGCGTCGGCGCGCCGCAAGGTGCTGGTGCGCACGGACGGTGCCGCCGGGTGCAGAGCGCGGTGCTAAGGCGAATCGCGATCCAAGTCGAAGTGGAGCTGGATGGTGGTGCCGTGCGGGGTGGTGTGGATTCGGACGAGGTCGGTGAGCTGGTTGACCATCAGCAGCCCGCGGCCGCCTGGGCGATAGGACTGTGCGGGCAGGCGGCCCGCGAGGCGATTCGTGATGTGTCCTTGATCGCTGATCTGGTAGCGGATCTCGTTCTGCTCGGCCCACATCGTGAGCCTGCCGTGCCCACCGCCGTGGACGACCGAGTTGGTGGTGGTCTCCGCGATCACCAGTTCGAGATCGATCTCGCGGTGCTCGGGCATGCCGGCGTCGCGGGCGTAATCAATGGCCAGGCGCCGGATGTGGGGCAGCGACGTCGCGTCGAAGGCTACGGTTGCGGAGGCCGCGGGCGGGGAGGGCAGTTCTCTGTTGTAGAAGTCGACGATGTGGTCGGGGTTGTAGGCGCTGCTCGTTCGCCGGCCCGCGTGATCGATGAGCACAGGGTGGGTAGCGTGCGCGTCGTTCAAGACCTGGGTCGAAAGACGCTCGGTGTCATAGGGACACAGGATGCTCACTTCCCGCCCGGTGAATGCCGCGTTGATCAGAGCCTCGTGCTGAACGCAGGCTGGATACTCCAGCGACGAGCGTCCGGCCCAGATCGGTTCGCCGATGATTCGCACGCGTCCGGCGGGGTACTTGTCGGCGAAGGCGCGAAGCACGCCGGGAATGATGCGGCCCGGGTTGCGGCCTTCGACAGTCATGTCCATCAGCTGGACCGAGGCGGCGTCGGAGCCCAGTGCAGTGCGCAGAAGCGACAGATTGGGACCGGGGACCGCCACCGCGACCGGTTCGCCGTTCTCGAGTCCTTGGCGGATGAAGCCGAGGGTGCCCGCGAGGTACTCCGCCGTGTCGCGGTAGAACAGCGCGGGGTGCACGAATGGGTCGGTAACGCCAGGCAAGCTCATGTGTGCACTACCTCGATCGTCTGTAGAGAGGGCCAGAACACCGCGAGTACCCGAAGCATCATCGCCGGGGGCCGATGTACCACGATTCGCCGAACCTCCGAGGATCGGGTGGCGGCTTCTACCAAAATCGAGGTTCCGTAAGTGTCGATGAACGTAAGGCCGGACAGGTCCAAGTGGACGTCGTGGTCCCTGGCAGTCAGTTCCGAGACAGCCTCGCGCCAGGTTTCGCGGGTGGTGAAGTCGACCGAGCCTGCGCATCGCAGGCCAGGGGGACTGCAGATCCGAGACGTCCGAAGCGTCGAGGGACCCGGGGCAGCCCGACTGAGCCGGAGCGCGGGATCCACTGGCTCACCGACCTCCCATCGGCCATCACGAACAGGACGCGCAGGATCTTACGCTTGCGTTCGCAGCCGCCGGTCGCGGGCTCGAGCGCGGATTGGCCGAGGCGTCGGCGTATCGCTAGACGAAGCTGTCGCCGATGATGTGTTCTTCACGTTTCGTCGCCGTCTCCTTCCGGAGGTCGCCGTGCCGTTGTCGAGCCGCTCACCGTGTTCGCGGCGAGGTGGCGGGCAGATCAGGAGCGCGGTACGTCGAGCACAGATCCGGGCCGGCCGGACTCGGTCCGGTCCGTGGTGTCGATGAACGCCGAACTCCACTGGCCGTCCTCACCGGAGGTGTGGTTCGCCTGTTCGCGCGCCCAGGCGAAGTGGTGGCGCGCCGATGCCAGCAGCAGCGGCCCGGTGAGCAGACCGGCCGCGACGAATCTCAGGTCGGCGCGCCGTGTCTCGGTCAAGACCGCCCCCACGCCGCCGATTCCCCACAGCCACAGCACCGTGTTGTAGGGAGGCAGCAGATTCTGCTCCATGCCCTCGGCCTCATCCAGCCAAGGGAAGATGCCCAGTCGGCGCGACCACGGCCAGTCCACGAAGTGGACCACTACCGATGCGATCGATACCCCGGCATTGAACGCCAGTACCGCTTCGTCGGCTCGCCCGCGCGGACGAGCGCTGCGCAGCAGCAAGGCCGGTGCCACTGCCCACAGGACGTTGGTGGCCCGCCTGCCCAGCCACGGTTCCAAGAAGACTCCGACCCCGGCCCAGCGTTCGAACCAGTTGTGCCCGGTCCCGCCCAGGGTCGCCAGCACACCGAATGGCCGAAGCGCGGATCGCTGCGCACGCGGTCGACGGCTACGTTGCCGTGTCATGGTCCATCCTCCTAAAATTGATGATCATCAACTAACTGGGACAACCCAGATAGGCGGAAAAATTGATGATCGTCAATATTTTGTTCTAGACTGGCCGCATGACCACTGCCAAGCGCCGCGGGCGCCCCTCGTCGGCGGAGGAATCACCCGCCGCGACGAACGACATCCTGGCTCGGGCGCTGGCGATGTTCGCCGAGCAGGGCTTCGAGGGCACCTCCGTCGCCGCGCTCAACCGGGAGCTGGGCGTAAGCCACAATCTGATCCATCAGCGCTTCGGTTCCAAGGAGGGACTGTGGCGCGCGGCGGTGGACCGGGCCTTCAGCGCGGTCGCCGAGGAACTCGATCTGGAGTTGGAGTTGGCCGCGGTCGGCGTTCTCGACGCCGCGCGCCTGGCGATCGTGCGATTCCTCGAGGTGCACGCACGCCACCCCGACATCCTGCGCCTGGTCTCCGTGGAGGGCGCGGCGGCCAGCGCTCGATTGGACTACCTGTTCGAGGTGCACGTGCAACCGCTCTACACGCGACTGACCGCGCCACTGAAGGTGCTCGTCGATGCCGGGGTGATGACCAGCGCCGATGTGCGCAGTCTGCATTTCCTGGTCGCGCACGGGGGGACCTCGCCGTTCAGCCAGGTGCCGTTCGCACGGATGCTCGACCCCCTCGACCCCATGGGTCCGGATGCGGTGCGGCAGCACGCGGAGTTCGTGGCGGACATGATCGTGGCGGGACTGCGCGCCCGGGGTGCCTGGAACAACGATGGGACTATCGCGTGAAGCTCACCCTCAGTTTCGACAACGGGCCGACCGAGGCGACGGCCGAGGTGCTCGACGTTCTCTCCGAGCGCGGTATCAAGTCGAGTTTCTTCGTCATCGGTGATCGGCTCGTCGGCGAGGACGAACGTGCGCTGGCGGAACGCGCTGCCCGCGAGGGACATTGGATCGGCAACCACACTATGAGCCACTCGGTGCAGTTCGGCGACAGCGACGATCCTGATCTGCCCGACCGCGAGATCGGCGCGGCCCAGCAGCTATTGGGTCCTTTGGCGCATCCGGGCAAACTGTTCCGTCCCTACGCCGGTGGTGGTGTGCTGAGCCGCCGGGTGTTCAGCACGCCGGCCATCGATTACCTGTGCCGACACCGCTACACCTGCGTACTGTGGTCGGCGATCCCGCACGACTGGGATGAGCCCGACCGGTGGGTGCGGCGCTGTCTCGACCAGATCAGCAACCAGCAGTGGAGCTTGGTCGTCATCCACGATCTGCCGACCGGCGCCATGAAGCACCTGCCCGAACTGCTCGATCGTCTCGACACCCTAGGTGTCGAGGTCGTCCAGGAATTCCCGCACACCTGCATGCCGATCCGGGACGGCGTGCTGACCGGCGACCTCACCGCCGTTACCACGAACTGACCACTCACCGAGAATTCGATCGAAAGAAGCCCCCCGGCATTCCGACTCCCCCATCCGGCGAATCTCGTCGATTCTGATCACTGCTCACTGAGACAGAACCGCCGCCGCGGCGGACGGTATCCGCTCGCACGCTCCCGGAAATAACGTATGCCGATAAGAAGGCAGCAAAGCGAGCCGTCGACGCGTCACACGTCCCGGTCGGCGAATGGTTCCTGGCTGCGGTCGCCGCAGGACGAAGCCACACGGCATGACTCTCTCCACCGCGGACTAACACAGCAGATGCTCGGCATGGGGATGGTCCATACTCGGAAATCGTCAGTGGACTGGTTCGCTGCGCACCGGAATCTCGATCCGAAAGGGCGGTTGTCGTCGGTGACGCTGCTGCGCCGCCTCGGCAACCAGTCCCGGGAAACCGTCTCTGCACGGCGTCCGGGAACTGGGCCGAGTTGTCGGGACACTCACGTTGCCGCGGTTCCGGTCTGCATCGACGTTGCGAGAGCAGACCATGGCGGTCACCAACCGGGTGGAGGCGCTCCCCAGGTTCGCCGCGCGAGTTGACACCGCATTTGCATCCCGTGTTGGCGGTCTGTCGAGGTCTTCGCGTCGCTATGCGACTGTGCAGGGGTTGCGCAGCTCGCCGAGGCCCTCGATCGTCGAGCGCAGCGTGTTGCCCGGGGCGAGGTACCGTGCCGGGGTCTGGGAATAGCCGACGCCGGCCGGGGTGCCGGTGAAGATCAGATCGCCGGGGTACAACTCGCAGATGCCTGACAGGTGGGAGACCAGCGCGGCGACGTCGAAAATCATCTGCTTGGTGCGACCCGATTGCACGGTCTCGCCGTCGAGGACGGCTTCGATGGCCAGATCGTTGGGGTCGTCGAGTTCGTCGAGCGTGGTCAGCCACGGGCCGATCGGCGCGAACCGCTCGTAACTTTTGGCGAGGCTGAATTGCGGTGGGGTTCCGGCCATTTGTGATCGACGCTCGGAGATGTCCTGGCCGATGCAGAATCCGGCGACGTGGTCGAGGGCCTGTTCGGTAGCGATGTGACGTCCGCCGCCACCGATCGCGGCGACGAGTTCCACCTCCCAATCGCAGGTGCCGGTAGGCAACGGGATCGCGTCACCGGGGCCGGTGATCGCGGAGGCGAATTTGGTGAACACCAGTGGGTTTTCGGGCAGGGCGAGCCCGGTTTCGTCACTGTGGTCGGCGTAGTTCAGCCCGACGGCGAAGATCTGGCGCGGCGCACGCACCGGCGGACCGAGCCGCGTCAGATCGGTGAGCAACTGTGCGCCTGTCACACGGGCATCGACACGGGGCCGATTGCCGCTGAACCAAGCGCGGATCTGCCGTATGTGCGCGACGGCCTGATCGGGATCGCTGGGCAGGACGCCGTCGGAGGCGTTGGCGAGGTCGATGATGCCGGTATCGGTGACGAGCGTGGCACGGCCGTCGAGATTGGCGAGCTTCATGAGAGGGGCGGATGTCCTTTTCGGTCGGGTGGGCCGTGCACCGCGGGGACGGTGCGGTGCACGGTCGGCCATGGGGTCGCCGCGATCAGTCGAGGCGGACCGGCGGATCGGTCTGGCTGGCCATCTGCCACACCAGCTCGTCAGGCATGGCGATGATCTGCCGGTAGACCTCGTCGGGATAGGCCATATGGGGTTTGGTCTCGTCGTAGGCCGGTTGGGCCACCGGCTCGGCCGGTCGGATGAATGGTGCGGGGTGCTTGTAGGTTTCGAGTTCCTCGGCGCTGATGCCGTTGAGCTCGACCACTTCCGGGTCGATCCAGGCGCGGTCGTCGATGGCGTCGCCGGTGGTGAGTTCGACCAGCAGACCTTCCGGGCCCGCGAGGTAGAGCGACCGGCAGAACCCGTGGTCGATCGGGCCGAGCACGACGATTCCTCGACTGCGGATGCGGTCGCGCAAACTCAGCAGTTCGTCGAGATCGCGTACATGCAGTGCGACATGCTGCATGGCACCGGGGGCGACCGGTCCGGTCGGTTCGGCGGCGTGGGTGACCCCGAGCTCGCGAGTGTCGGGGTTGTCGGGGTGGTACACGAACGCGATGTAGGAGGTGGGGTTGAGTTCGACGAACCCGTGCCAGGCGCCTTCGGCTCCGTGCATGCGGTACAGCGCCTTGAGCGGCAGGCCGATGACATCGGTGAAGAACGCGATCTGAGATTTGATGTCGCGGGTGGCGATGGCCAGGTGGTTCACGCCGATGGGTTGGGTGGCGGTCATGATGGTCAGTCCTTTTCGGTGGCGGAGTCGAGCAGCTGCTTGTCGCACCAGGTCCGCACGACATCGGCGTAGTCGGCGGTGTGGAACAACATCAACTGGTGCACCCCTTCGGGGTGAATGTGCAGTTCGACGGGGCCGGTGGTGGCGTCGACGACGGCCTGGGCCGCGGCGGGAGGGAAGATCGGATCTTTCTCCCCGACGGCGAACAGGATCGGTTTGGTGTTGGCCGACAACGGCACGGCGGGGTCGTAGCGCAGGATCGACGCCCACGAGGCCAGGTCGTAAGTCCAGGTGTTGAGCGGATCCTGATGCTTCTGCTTGCCCGCGCCGCGGAACCCGTAGTCGGTGTCGAAATCGATGTACTGGTCGATATCGAAACGCAGCGCCGGACCGAACAGGGCGACCATCTGATCGAACGCCTGTGTGCGGAAGGCGTTCTCGGTCGGGATCAGCGGTGAGGACGGGATGGCGAATCCCATCAAAATCGCGCCCGCGAGATCCTGCGACGCGGCGTAGGCGCCGTAGGCGGCGGACGCGCCGAGCGAGGAGCCCTTGATGAACACCGGCAGCCCGGTGGCGGCGCGAATGTGATCGGTCAGCCGCAGTGCCGCTTCGATCCACTCCTCGATGGTGAACTGGCCGGCGCGCCGGTCCACGCACGAGCGGCCGTGGCCGGGAGCATCCATGCACCAGACCTCGGCGCCCAACCGGGCATAGTGTGCGGCGAAATTGTCGTAGATGCCGCCGTGACCGCCGATTCCGTGCTGAACCAGCAGCACGTGGTCCGCGGCCGGATCAGCGAATCGATAGGCGAATGTGTTGCCGACTATCTGTTCTTCTCTGCGCATCGGCCACCTCCCTGTGTCCCTCGTCATAAAAGTTGATGACAATCAATAAACCACACAAGTTGATGGTCGTCAACATATTGTCTAAACTGGGCGGATGGCGACGCAGACACGAAAAGGACGACCCCCGGCCGAGCTGTCACCAGCCTCGTTGACCGATATCCTGGCCGCGGCGTTGCGAGTGTTCGCCGAATGCGGATTCGACGGCACCTCGGTGGCGGCGCTCAATCGCGAACTCGGAGTGAGCCACAACCTCGTCCATCAGCGGTTCGGCTCCAAGGAGAGGCTGTGGTACGCCACGGTCGACTGGGCGTTCGGCGAGATCGCCGACCACATGAGCGTGGATGCGGAGTTGGCCGAGCGCGACCTGCTCGAAGCGGTACGCGTGACGATCGTGCAATTCCTTCAACTGCACGCCACCCACCCACAGATCCTGCGGCTGGTCACGGTCGAAGGCGCCACCGAGGGGCCTCGGCTGACGTATCTGTTCGACGCGCACGTCGGACCGTTGTATCACCGGATCACCGCGCCACTGAAGGTGCTCGTCGACCGCGGCGTGCTGGCCGAGGAAGACATCCGCACCGTGCATTTCCTGGTTGCACACGGCGCTACCGCGCCGTTCAGTCTGGTCCCGCTGGCGGCGAGGCTGAACCCACTCGATCCGCTCGACCCCGCGGCGGTTCGCAGGCACGCCGAATTCGTCGCCGGCATGGTCGTGGCCGGGCTCCGAGCCCGCGGCGCCTGACCAGCGAGGGCAACTGCGACGAAGGTGACGCTCAGTTTCCTGCCCCGTTTTCTGCAACGGCTCGATGCCCTCGATGTCGAGATCGTCCAGGAATTCCCCGACTCCTGCGTCCTATCCGGCGCGGCCGCCTGCAGTGCTCGCTCGATCACCTGATCACAGCGCCCGACAACTGAGCATCTGGACAGGATTCACGGCCGATCAACCTGGGCCGGCGCACTCATCGATGACTTCGTCCACCCGACTCGGCGTGGTCGCGCACTGCTCGCTCACGCTGCCGTGCCCGCGATGGGCACCTGATGCGTAGCCCCCATCACCAAATGTTGACGGTAATCAATAAAGCGCATTATATTGATGGCTGTCAACATTTGAAGCTGGTGTTGGGGCACGTCAACGAGGACGCGTCGACGATCGTGCGGAAAGCGTCGATTGCCGACCGCGCTGCGGCGGTGCCGAGACCCACGCGGCGGGAGTGGACCGGTGCTGAGCGAGGACTGGTTCTCCTCGCGCGGATTCGAGTGGCACCCCTACCGCGCTGGAGACCAACACGTCTGAGAGAGAAGGAGCGATCGATGACGATCGCATCAATTGTCCTAGCCGCCTTGCTGGCGCTCGAGATGATCGCCGTGGGAGCACCGAAGGTGCTCGCCGTCCAGGCCATGCGTGAACGCGCAGCCCACGCCGGGATCCGCGTGTCCGGCTTCCGAGTCATCGGGGCCTTGGAAATCGTCGGTGCAGCAGGGCTTTTGATCGGTATCGGCTGGCATCCGATCGGCCGGCTCGCTGGGGTCGCGATCGTGCTGCTGATGGTCGGAGCGCTCATCACCCACGTCCGGACCAAGGACAAGCTCGCCGACATGATCCCGGCCATCGTCACCGCCCTGTTGGCGGTGACCTACCTCGTCGTCGCATCACTCGCCCGCTGAGCGCCGGTCACCGAAGGCGCTCGGGCGTCCTCGCCGACGTCTGGGATGCCACACCAAATGCGCCTTCGCGAGCTGACCTGCCACGGGTTTTTTCTGGCCGCTGGGTAGCGGGCCGGATCCATGCTCGCTGCCGCCAGCGGATCGGTGGCCCACGTAGGTGCTCTCGGGGACGATGAGACCCACGTCCGAGGCCGCGTCGTGGCGTACGACGCGACGTCCGGCTCAGGTATTCCGCCCGGGTAGTGCATGCCGGTCATCGGCAACGCCGGGGTCAGGCCGTGGTGGTGAAGGGAAGCGCGAGGATCTCCGCCGGCCCGGACGATGACCCGGCTTACTAGCAGCGCAAAGCGCCTGCGGGAAGCTCCGTGGCCGAGGTGAGGGGCAACTCGAGCGACGTGAGCAAGTCTCGATACCGCTGCGTCAGTTGCGTCGGCGCGCTGCGGCTGTAGACGACGATCTCCCGGTAAACCCCTGGCCCGATCCTTCTGGCGTGCCGTATCCAGCCGCCGGGTACGGCGTTGTGGGGCACCAGCGCGACTCCCAAGCCCTCCATGGCGAACAGCAGTGCGGCCGCCACCTGTCCGGTGCGCGCGACGGCGCGTGGGGTGAATCCGAGGGCGGTGGCCGTCCGGTCCACTATCTCGCTCATGCCTTGCTCGGGTTCGTAGAGAATCCAGTCGGCTGCGGCTAGTTCGTCGAGTTCCACCGTGGAACCCGTGTCTCGTCCTGCCGGGCCGACCAGCACCATCTCCTCATAACCGAGTGACACGACAGGCCCCTCCCACAGTTCGGGCCGCGGTCCGACCGCGATGTCGCCTTGTCCGCTGCGGACCGCCTCCTCGAGAGCGCGGCGGTGCGAGAAGTCGTGCACCCGGAGGACGGCCGTAGGGAATAGGGAGTGCCACCGGACGGCGCTCGGGGGCAGGATGCCGGAGGCGATCGACCGGACGGTCAGCACGTGCACGTCGCCGCTTCGCCCCTCGACCACTTGGCGCACGGCATCCGCGGCTTCGCCGACAGCCCGCAATACCCGCTCGGCGTGCGGCAGGAAGGCCCGTCCTGCGGGCGTGAGGGCCAGGCCATGGCGGCCCCGTTCGAGCAGTTGCGCGCCGAGTTCCTTCTCCAATAGACGCATCTGCTGCGACAGCGACGGCTGTGAGACATACAGCCGTGCCGCGGCGGCGCTGAACGATCCGCTTTCCCAGACGGCAAGAAAGTACTCCAGCTGGCGCAGTCGCATCGGAGGAGGTTACCGCCGTCGCCGTTGGCCGCAGACGCAGAACGAGCGCGTCATGCGACCCGATTCGCCCGGCTGTCTCGGCGAGCGAGCCGGGCGAGCAGATGGTCGACCTCCGACCGTGCTCGGCTCGAGAGCACGCCGCGGGGCGCGCGCTGGTAGTCGGAGGCGAGCAGGCCGCGCCGTTGCATGACGTATTTGCGCACCGCCAAGCCCACACCCGGCTGCTGTTCGTATCGCAGCAACGGCAGATGCGCATCGAAGATGTCATGGCTTTCCTCGGAACGACCCGCCGCGGTATGGCCGACCACATCGACCAGCATCTCGGGGAAGCAGTATCCGGTCATGGCGCCGTCGGCGCCCCGCGCGCTCTCGAAATCGAGGAAGAGTCCCCCGTTGCCGCACAGGATCGACAGTCGTGGCATTTCGCCCTCGGCTTCGAGGTGCCGTAGTGCGCTGATCTTCTCCAGTCCGGGCCAGTCTTCGTGCTTGAGCATGACGCAGCTGGGCACGGCGCGGGCGATACGCGCGATGACCCCGGCGCTCATGACCACCGAGAACGACAAGGGGTAGTCCTGAACGACGAGGGGAACCGAGTCGCCGAGCACGGCCGCGACGCCCTCGTAGTAGCCGACGATCTGGTCGTCGGTGCGCAAGGTGTTCGGCGGTGCGACCATGACGCCTGCCGCTCCCGCCGACATGACCTCACCGGCGAGTGCGCGCATCGCGGCGTAGCCGGGAGCGGAGACTCCCACGACGACCGGAAGCCGGGTCCTGCGCAGCACGTGCCGCACGATTCGGGTCGCCTCGTCATGAGCCAGTTTCGGCGCCTCGCCCATTTGGCCGAGCAAGGTGATCCCGGTGACGCCGACCGATTCGTAGAAATCGATCAAACGGTGCAGCGAGTCGAAGTCCAACGCTCCTTGCTCGTCAAAGGGAGTGGGCGCGATGGCGAAGACGCCGCTCGCCTCTCGAGTGAGCACGGCCATGGTTGAGATCCTTTGTCTGTGAGTATCAGAGGCTGGGAATGAGACCGCCGTCGACGCGCACCACCGTGCCGGTGATGTACGACGCCGGAACGCTCGCCAGGAACGCCACCGTCGCCGCGTATTCGTCCGGGTCGCCGTAGCGGCCGATGGGGATGGTGGCGACGCTGTCGGCTCTGACCTGTTCGACGGTTCGGCCTTCAGCTTCAGCTTTGATCCGGTCGAGATGCTCGACGCGACGGGTGCCGATCCGACCTGGCACGACGATGTTGCATGTGACACCGTCCGCGGCGACTTCCCGCGCAAGCGTCTTGGACCAGCCGAGCAGTGCGGCACGAAGACTGTTCGACAGGCCGAGACCGGGAATCGGAACGACAATCCCCGAGCTGGTGCTGGTGATGACGCGCCCCCATCCGCGCGCCCGCATACCCGGCACGAGTTCGTCACTGATGGCGATCACCGAAAGCACCATGGAACGGAAATGGTCGAGCCACACGGTAGAGGGCCGGCCCAGGATCGGCGAGGGCGGCGGCCCGCCGGTGTTGTTGACCAAGATGTCGACCGGGCCGAGGGTTCGCTCGATCAGTGCGACGTTGCCTTCGATGACATCGAGGTCGGCGATATCCCACGCCACCGCTATGGCCCGGCCGCCGGCCACGGCAATCTTTTCGCAGCGGGATTCGGCAGCTTCGCGATGGATATCGGCCACGGCCACCTCGGCGCCCTCTGCCGCCAATTTCTCCGCGATGGCGCCACCGAGGCCACCGCCCGCGCCCAGAACCAGTGCGGTTCGACCGGCAATCTCCAGATCCAAAAGTCCACTCCTCGACCGAACGCCGATGATTCCGGCAATTTTCAGATATTCCGCACCGTAACACCACGCCGCCGAATGCTCCCAATACGAATATTCACCGCACCCTATAGGGAAACCTTATACATGCAGCAAGGGGGCATGATCGGCAAGGATTATCCAACGATGACTGCCTCCGCGTCGTTGGACAGGAAATAAATCGCTCACATAGCCTGCCGATGGACCATAAGACGACAACGAAAGCAATGTGATGCCCTTTCCGGAAACAATGCTCGCGGCAGTGATCGGTGAGCCGGGAATTATCAGGACCAAAACCATGCCAGTGCCCCGTCCGGGCCCGGACGACGTTCTTGTGCGGGTGCACCGGGCGTCATTGTGCGGCACCGACCTCAAGGTCCGTAGCCGTCGCTTCTTCCACGGAGCCGGCCCGGCGCCGGACACCTTCATCCCCGGCCACGAGTACGCGGGCGTCGTGGCCGCGGTCGGCAGCGCCGTCGACGAGTTCGCCGTCGGCGATCGCGTCGTCACCGAGGCGCATCGGGGCTGCATGCGATGCGTGAACTGCCTGTCCGGCTCCTACACGGACTGTTTGAACTACGGCAACCAGGCCAAAGGCCATCGGGTACAGGGGATGACGGTCAACGGCGGCTTTGCCGAATATGTCGTCAACCACGTCTCCACGCTGTACCGGCTTCCCGATGACATCGACTTCGACTCGGCCGTCGTGCTGACCACCGTCGGCACCGTGATGCACGCTTTCGACGTACTCGACTCGCTGCTGGTGGGCGCCGGGGTCGCGGTGATCGGTCCCGGCCCTATCGGATTGATGGCCGTCCAGGTCGCGCGCGAACTCGGAGCCGACCCGGTGATGCTCGTCGGCACCCGCAACAGCCGACTGGAGATCGGGAAGCAATTCGATGCCGACTATCTGATCAACTCCCGCGAGGAGGACGCCGTCGCCGCGGTGCGGGAGATCACCGGCGGACTCGGCCCCGACATCGTCGTGGAGTGCTCCGGGGCTGCCGGCGCCGTCGACGACGCGATCCACATGGTCAAGCGCGGCGGCAGAATCGTTTTGGCGGGATTCTTCGAACAGCCGGTGACCGCCGACCTCAACCACGCTGTCATGAACGGAATCTCGATCAACACCATCCGCGGCGAAGGCGCGAACTCGGTGGCAAGGGCCCTGTCGCTGGCATCGCGGGGACGACTGCACACCAGCGCCCTGGTGACTCATCATTTCCCGCTGAAAGACATCGCCGAAGCGTTCGACACCTACGCCGAACGGCGAGACAACGCGATCAAGGTCATGCTCGATGTCACCGGATGAGGCCACGTTTGCTCCGGTCCGCGAGCTGGTCGCCACCGACATGGCTGCCTGCGCGGCAGCATGGCTGGAATCGCTCGCCCCGGATCAACTGACCCGAGCGCAGTTCGACTCGCCTCTGGCTCCGGACGCGGAGGCCGAGCGGCTTCGTTGGTTCTACACCCCGACCGACCACGGTGGACTCGCCCTGCGCGACCAGACCGCACGTCAGCAGGGCTTGGCGATGCGACTGGTCGCCTCGGGACTGTCCGAGGCCGGGTACGCGACCGTCGCCACCGTGATGGGCCTGGAGAACGTCCTCGATCAGGTCGAAGGATGGCAAGTCCGCTGGGGACGGCAACGAGGCCGAGACCCCGGCCTGTACTGGCTGAGGTTGTTCGGCCGACCGGGCGACTCGGTCTGGGCATGGCGGTTCGGCGGCCACCACATCTCGCTGAACAACCTCGTCATCGGCGGGCGCGTCGTCTCGACGACACCGTGCTTCATCGGAGCCGATCCAGCCAGCGCCGCCTTGCTCGGCGGCACGCTACGGCCGCTGGGCGGGCCGGAGGAGGCAGCGCGGCGCCTGGCCCTGTCCCTGGACTCCGACCGATACCACAAGGCATTACTACACCCCAGCGCCATATCCGACATCGTCTCCGGCAACCGGCCGACCATCGCCCACGGCGACGCGATGATGCACATGCAGGATCTCTGGCGCGGCACGTTCACCGACCCAGCGCTGCGAAAGCTGGTCGACGACATCGACATACGCGCCGAAAGCGGTAGCGGATACACCGCAGCCGACCATGCGGCCATGACGATCTCCATTCCCCCCAAAGGTCTGGCCGCACGCGACCTCGACCCAGAACACCGGCACGTATTACGGCAGCTGATCAGCCTGTACACCGGTCGCGCGCCGAGCGCACTCGCCGATGTCCACGACGCGCACTATGCAGCCGACGACGTACTCGACGAGGTCCACTTCGGATGGGCAGGCAGCCTCGAGGCCGGAGAACCGCACTACTACCGAATCCAAGGCCCCGACCTGCTCATCGAATACGACAACACCCAGCGCCAGGCCAACCACGCCCACTCGGTCTGGCGCAATCCGCGCTCGGATTTCGGGCTGGACAGTCTGGCCGAACACCGCCGGCGCTCCGCGCATTGAGAAGAGCAGCGGGGAGCGCGGGCAGGAACGGCGGCGGAGACCGGTCGACGGGCTCCACCTGATTCCTTCAGCACGACGTCAGTTCGCTGCGCACTCAACGGTGGCCTAGCGAATTGAGCGCCTGCTGCGCGAGGGTATCCATCCATGCCGCTGTCAAGGCGGCCGGATCGCGCTGCGACGTTCGCAGCATCGCCAGGACGACTCCGCCGAGCAGATCGAGAGCGGCGCTCAGATCGTGGACGTGGAAGCGCTCCGCCGACACCCCGGACCGAATGCCCGCGGCCAGACGTGATCTGATGTCCGGGTCTTCGAGGATCCGGTATCTCATCGAAAAGACGATCGCGGCGATATCAGGGTGGCCGATGCCGACCCCGCCGAGCGCATGTAAATGCGCGTGGACAATGCCGACGGGGTCATCGATACCCGCAGCAGCGCTGTCGAGGCTCCCCGCCAACTCCTCGATCACCTCGGCGATGACTGTATCGAAAAGTTCGTCTTTGCTACTGAAGTGGTTGTAGAAGGATCCGGTCGCGACACCGGCCTCCTGCGCCAGGCCTGCGATGCCGATCCTCCCGGCCAGATCGCTACCCAATGCCCACCGCCCGGAGCGGATCAGTGCCGCACGTGTACGAAGAGCGCTGCGCGCCCGCGCGTCCGACCGACCGGCGATCTGCTGCGGCAGTGGCGCGCTGGTACTTCCGTCGAGGGCCCGGCCCCGAAGGACTGGGTCCGGGCCGATCTGCTCACCGACAGCAACGCGTCCACCCATAATGGTTACAGTGTCTCCGTTATAGTTGCGGCCGTCAATGGACGGCCGCCGCAACGTTGCCGCCCGGCTCGGCGAGCGCGCAAGATTCGATCGCCGCTCCACCGGCGCGGCCGCGGGCACAGCCGGGGCGGGGCGACCCGCTGCTGCGATTTGCGTCGACGAACCCTTCAGCAGCTTGGCAACGCCCGCTAATTCGGATACAGTGTAGCCGAATCAGTTGGACCGTCGAGCGAGAGAACACTCCCGCCCCGAGTGTCCGAGCACAGGAGAAGGCACCCGGCAGAATTCCGCAAGATCGCTCCCCTACAACCGAGCAATCTTCATCCCCAAAGGGGGTGCGTATCAGGCAAGACAGTGAGGCGTGTTCGTGCTGAAGTTCCATTCGGCGATCAAGTTCGGGCCGGTCAAAGCTCTCGCGATCAGCGCAACGGCGATTACGATGGGCAGCTGCTCGCTACTGCCGAACGCGGCCGTCGACGCGTGGCGGGACACCACGCACATCACCGCTGATTTCGACAACATCGCTGGCATCTACGAAGGAAACCCGGTCACCGTCCTCGGACTAGAGGTCGGCAAGGTCGAGAAGGTCACCCCGAAAGGCACGTTCATCGAGGTGCGCTTGTCGATCGAACCTCAGGTGAAGATTCCGAAAGACGCAGTGGCGGCGATTATCTCGCCGTCCATTGTCACCGATCGCCACATCGAGCTCACTCCGGTCTACACCCAGGGCGAGACTCTCTCCGACGATGCTCACCTGCCGCAGTCGCAGACCAAGACACCCGTCGAGTTGGACACCATGATCAAGACCATCGATCAGTTCGCGGCGGCACTGAAGCCGCAGGAAGGAGCTGAGGGCCTCGGCCCGATGTCGGGTCGGGTGCTCTACCCCATGCTCGACGGCAACGGCGCAAAGATCCGGGACACCCTCGAAGCGCTGTCGGCCGCACTGAAAGTCGGCGTCGACAACAAGGACGCGGTCTCGAACATCGTCCTCAGGCTCAACGAGCTCACCACGATACTCGCCGAGAATGATCAAATGATCCGCGATTTCAGCGACCGGATGACCCAGATGTCCGGTCTGCTCGCCGAGCAATCCCCCGGTTTGCAGGCGACACTCGACCAGCTGGCCGCCTTCCTGGCCAATACCTCCGGCGCGCTCGGGCAGTACCAGGACCAACTCGCGGGCACCTTGACCGGACTTACGAGCGTAACCCGCCAGCTTCGCGACAACGCCTCCGGTCTTACCGAAGTCGCCGACCTCGCACCCATGGTGCTGCAGAACTTCGACAATCTCATCGACCGCGAGAACCGTCGTGCGCGAGTTCATTTCATTATTCCCACCGCGCTCAACGGTGAAATCATCAGCTTGTTCTGCGAGCGTATACAGATGAAGGCCGACGGCTGCCGTACCGGGAACATGCAGGACTTCGGTCCCGACTACGGTCTGACCGCCGCGCTGCTCGGACTGACGAAGTAGCGTCGCGATCGTCGCCTTCCATAAGTCACGACAGTCGATCCGGCATCGCCGAGATTCCAGCCGAACGGTTTCATGACTGTTCTCGCAGGGCGGCTACCGGGCAGGAGTCGACGGCTGCTCGGGCAACCGTGACGTACTCGCCGGGGACGTCGGTGCCTTCGAATCGGTTGATCAGTTCGGCATCGTCGTCGAGGCCGAATACAGCCGGGGCCTGTTCGACACACAGGCCATGGCCTTCGCAGCGGAGGTAGTCGACGGAGATCTTCATCGCGAGTGCCTTTCAGGCGGGAATCAATCGGAGGGGAAGGTGTTCGAAGCGATGGATGATGTTGTTCACCGCCCATTCGCCCGGACCGGCGAGCTCGATGCGTTCGACGCGGTCGATCAGCGCACGGAGCACGGCTTGGGTTTCCAGCCGAGCCAGGCCCTGTCCGGCGCACCCGTGGGTGCCGTGTCCGAAACCGAGTTGACGGGAAGCGTCGCGGCGGATGTCGAACGTGTCCGCGTCTTTCCACTCGCGTGGGTCTCGGTTGGCGGAGGCATAGATGACGACCACCCGCGCGCCTGCGGGGATCGTGGTGCCGGACACCGTCGTATCGCGAATCGCCTGGCGCGAGAAGGCGCGCAGTGGTGACTCGTACCGCACCACCTCGTTCACGGCGTTCGGAACCTTGGCCGGGTCCGCCCGCAGCATCTGCCATTGGTAGGGGTGGGTGGCGAAGAGATATAAGGCGCTGGCGATGGCGCCGATCGTGGTGTCCAGCGATGGAGCGAGGTAGTCGATCAGCAACGCCGGGCATTCCGAGCGTTGGACCTTGCCTTCATCGGCAGCCCGCAGGACGTCCTCCCCCGCACTACCGGGGAGAAGGTCTCGATCGCGGGCGAGCCGCCGGGTGAAGCGCATCATCTCCGCGCTCGCCGGGGCGGTCCGGATCGATCGGCCGTTGATCGGACCCAACGAGTCGAAGGTCGCACCGGACCATCGCAGTAGGTGCTCGCGACCATGTTGTGGCCAGCCGACCAGATCCGGCACGACCGACATCGGGAGGGCCGTCGCGAGTTCGACACCGTCGATCGCACCGCGCGAGACCGCGGCCTCGACCGCCGCCACTGCCTGCTGGTCAACCGTTGCGCGCATCGCGCGCAGCGCCCTGGGTGTGAGTCGGTGCGCCAGTAGGGCACGCCGACGGCTGTGGTCCTCGCCGTCACTGTTGAGGGTGGTGCCGCGGGAGAGCCGGTTGGCCACCGGATTCAACGCGACGCCCGCGCCGGAGACGAAGGTCTCGTCATCCAGCAGCACGGCTTTGCATTCCGCGTAACGAGGCAACGCGTAAGCACGCTGCTTGGCGAGCCACACCACCGGCCCGAGCTCGCGCAGCCGCGCATAGTGCGGATAAGGGTCGTGTATCGCCGCCCGGGAGTAGAGATCGGGCTCATAAGCCGGGGCCGCACTGCGATTACGCATCGAAACTCCTCCAAAATAGGACAGTCAACGGCCGGTGGCGACCGAGCCCGGCTCCGCGCGACTTCGGAGCCCGCTGGCCGCTGCGCTCGGCGCCGGAAATTCGGCGAGTCACCTGGGTGCCGATGCACGTCGACAACCAGCCCTATGCAGCCGCGGCCGCCAGGTCTACCAACGAGCAGTGGTCAGTTCAGACCGACTCCAGCGGCCTCCTCACGGCCACCGAATTTCGCGCGGGATCGGGGTGGCGCACCTGTCGAGCCGCCCGCACAGCCCGGCATTCCATATGCCATCTCGCACAGTGTCAGAGTCGATGGCTGCTGCGTGTGGGATCCGCTGCGCTCTGTACTGGGTACAGTCTCTGACACGGCATCGCTGGATAGCTTTCGTCCACATGCTGGTCGACCGCGGCCGCGCGCGCCCAACCGCCTTCGGTGGACTCGCGGGCGAATGCGACGGCAGCCTCGCGCGAGGCGACGAAATGCAGGGGTGCGCCCAGTCCGAAGTCCACCGCTAGATGCCACAGCATCGAGGCCCCCACCTGCACGCGTCCTCTTCGGCGAAGTCGAAGACGTTCGAAGAATCAGCCGTGGCCGAAATGATCGCCGTATCGCTGTCCTCGCACCCCCACCTGGCGAGAGGGCGATCCCAGCGAATGACGTTGCGAGTCATGCCTGCGTCTCCGGGGTACGCAGCGCAGAGGTAGCCGCCAACTCCGGGGTCATCGCGCTGAGGGCCTTCAGCGTCCGTGACGTCCGGTCTGTGGTGGCGATGGCGCCGATGTAGCCGTCGGGGCGGATCAACAGCAGCGTGGACTCACGCACGCCGTAGATCCGAGCGAAGGAATCGGTGATGTCGATAAGGGCCACATCGACCGCCGCATGCTCCCCGCAGTCGATGGCGACTCGTCTCAGTTCCGCACCAGCCGCGGGCCAGGGTAGTGCTGCCAGGTCCTCGGCCGCAGAGGGACCGTAAGCGAGCGCGGTGAAGTGCGGACCGGAGAAAAGGTCGAACAGCCGCTGCGCTCCCCCCGTCGCGTTCAGCAGTCTCGCGTCCGGAGCACGGTCACCGACCTGCAGGGTCGCGGTCCGTTCGGCCTCGGCCGTTGTCAACGGTCCACCACGGTAATGCAGGCCGAGTTGGCGTTCGTCATTGCCGCGTTTGACCGACGACGGGTCGAGTTTGGACAGCCCCTCGTATTTTTTGGTCGACAAGCCCAGTACACCGGCCGCGATCGGCTGCCGTTCGGCCTCATAGCTGTCCAGGAGGCTGTCGGGCGCTCCCGCGAGCACCTGAGCGAGTTTCCAGCCGAGGTTGTAGGCGTCCTGCAGGCCGGTATTGAGTCCCTGCGCACCCGCCGGGGTGTGTACATGAGCGGCGTCGCCGACGAGGAGTATCCGTCCCGACCGGTACTGCTGGGCCAGACGGATATTGGGGCGGAACACCGTCTTCCAACTGATCTGCGACAGGCGAATACGTGTGTTCCCGGTGTGGGCGCGGATGCGCGTGTTCAGGTCGTCGTCGTTGAGGGATGGCTGCTCGTCGGGCGCCAGCCGTATCATCCACTGGAACTGCTCGGAATGCGGTAGCGGGCACGCACCGACGAATCGACCACCAGGCCGGGGCCACACATGCCAGCGGTCCCGGGAAAGACCTTCCACCACGGCATCGACGATGATCATCCGATCGGACTCGTCTGTCGAGCCCTCGAACGCGATACCCGAGTTCTTGCGGACTGCGCTGGCTCCGCCGTCGGCGCCGACGAGATAGCGGGCGGCGATCTCGTGCACGCCGCCGGGTCCGGCTACGGTCGCCACCACCGCATCCGGACGCTGCTCGAATCCGAGTAACTCGCACTCTGTTTCGACAGTTCCGCCCAGTCGCCGCAGCCCGGCGCGCAGCGCGGCGTCGGTGCGGAACTGGGGGATCAGCCACGTGTTCGGATGTGGCACATCGGATGTCACCTCGTTACGCGACTGCATGTGCCAAGGGATGGTCACGGGACCGGCATGGATGCCCAACGGTGGGTAGGTGGCTCCTCCGGCGAGGATGTCGTCGAGGACGCCCAGGTCCTCGAGCACTTCCAGGCTGCGCGGCTGGATGCCCTTGGCGCGTGAACCGTCGAAGGCGTGCGCAGCCTTGTCGATGATCCGTATCGCCAGCCCGCGACGGGCCAGATCGATCGCCAAGCCGGTGCCGGCGGGCCCGGCGCCGACGACGAGGACGTCGACGAGACCTGTATCAGGCGATGTCGTCATCGCTGTACTCCGTCCTTGACGCCGTGGACAAAAGCGGCGAACTTTTTGCTCATTTCGACCGGCTCCTCGTAGGGGACCATGTGCCCGCACGGCGAGAGAATGTGCGACTCGGTGGGAGCCAGCAGCGCACACACCTCGTCGTAGCTGGTGATGGGTGTGACCTGGTCTTCGTCGCCCCACAGCAACATGCGCGGCACCGGTAGGTGTCCGGTACTCCGGTAGAGGTCGTGGCGGGCGGACAGCGGGAAATCGGCGAGCGTGGCCGCCAGGGCATAGATCGAGCCGTCGAACTGGTAGCACTCCCGCACCATCGCCGTCAGTGCCGCAGATCGTTGCCGGTCGCGAACATTGTGCGAGAGGTGCCGGTCGAGCATTCTGCTGCCCAGAATTCTGGCCAGGACGGTCCCCCACCGCTCGTGGCGCAGCAGCCGTGCGGCGGCAGGTTCGGGCTGTAACCCAGCCGGGCCCGCCAAGGTCAGTGTCGCCAGCCGGTCGGTGTGCTGTGCGGCGAAGGCCATGGCGACCAACGCCCCCATCGAGGTTCCGACGAGGTGGTAGGGCTCGTAAAGCCCTAGTCGTTCGGTCAGATCGGTCAGTTGCCGCACGAACAGTGATTCGTCGTAGGCGGCTCGCACACGCTCGGAGTAACCGCGTCCGTAGGCGCTGTAGGTGAGGGTGCGAAATCCGCGCCGCAGGAGTTCGGCGGCGAGGTCGTCCCAGTAGAACAGGGGGATGGTCAGCCCACCCACGAAGACGACAGTCTCAGCTCCGATGGGTCCGGTCAGCTCGTAGTGGGTGACTCCGTCGCGGCATTGGAGGAAGTCACCGCGCAGTCCGGCGCGGCTGCCCTGGTTCAACCGGCGGGTTTCGCCGCGGGCCACGAAGTACTTCATCGCCTGCCTTTCGTCGCCGTGGTCGGCTCGGTGGTCAAGAAGTCGAGGACAGCGCCTGCCACCCACTCCGGGTCTTCGTCGGGAAGCAGATGCCCGCCGCCGGGGTGCACCTGCTCGCGGGAGCCGGGGATGTCGCGGGTGAAATGCTGACCGTCGATCGACGCGCTGCGCAGTACCAACGTGGGCGCGGCGATGGCCGGGATCTCGGCGGTGCGGTCGATCTGGTCGGTATTGGCGAAGTCGATGAAGGCCTGCTGGTTACCAGGCCGGGTCAGCATGGCGTGCACCCGGTCGACCATCGCGTCGTCCACCACCGACGACCGCGACCCCACCGCGGAGCGCAGATTGCGTGCGGTGGCCGCGCGAGACGACAAGCGCCGCAGCAACACCCGGCCGACAGGGTTCCTCGCCAGACGCAGCGCCACCGGAAGCGATTTACCCGGATAGCCCGTGGCATTGATCAATACCAGACGATCCACCCGTCGCGGGTAATCCAGAGCGAAGTTCCAGGCGATGTTGCCACCCAGCGAATTGCCCACCACCGAAGCCTTCGGCACCCCCAGCGAGTCCAAGAACGCGGCGACCGTTCTGGCGAACGTTCGCACCGTGTAGTCGCGGTCTACACGCGGCCCCGTGAGGCCGAACCCGGGCAGGTCCAGCCGGATCACGTCGAAGGACGACGACAACGCCGAAGCCACCTGGTCGAAGCAATGCAGCGATGAGCCGCTGCCATGGAGCAGCAGCACGGAGGGCCCCGCACCAGCCCGCTTGTAGTGCAGCTTGCGGCCCTCGACGAGCGCGAAGCGCGAATCAGGGTCGATGTAGTCATCGACGGCTACTCGTCTACTCATAATGGTAACAGTGTTGCCGATAACTTTCCCTTGGTCAACCCGTAACGGCAACGACGTGCCCGATATTGCGGCAGTCGGATGCCTCAGTCCGCCGGTACGAGAGAATGAGATTGTGACCGCCTCCGATTCAGATACCGCAGAGACTCCGGCACGCCGCTCCCCCGGCCGCCCACGGGTGCCGTTCGACCGCATCGTGGCCACCGCGACGCGCATCGTCGACGAGGAAGGGCCCGACGCCTTGTCGATGCGCACCCTGGCCCAACGTCTCGATACCGGCACGGCGGTGCTGTACCGGGCCGTTGCCAATCGCGCCGAACTCATCGGCCACGTGGTCGACCGGGTGCTCGGCGAGGTGGAGATCGAGGACAACGCACCGGAGGGCGACTGGCAGCGCGCGTGCGCGGCCGCCGCCGAAGCCATGTTCTCGACCCTGCACCGCCATCGCGGTGTCGCACCCCTGCTCATCGAGCAGGTACCGACCGGCCCCAATGCGCTCATGTTGCGTGAGCGGATCTTGGCGATATTGCTCGCCAACGAATTCCCCCCGGAACACGCGGCATTGGTGTACGCCACCGTGGCCCGCTATGTCATCGGGTTCGCCGCCCAGCTACACGGCCACAACACCGAAGCCAACATCGAGCCCGCCGGCCTCACCGCTCTGTATCGCCGGCTCGATCCCGCGCAGTTCCCCGCCACGGTCGCCGTCGCCGACTGCCTACCCACGCAGACATTGGAAGACGAGTTCCACTTCGGCCTGCGATTGCTCGTCGCAGGCCTCGTGGACCTGCACGCCACAGGAAGGGACTCGACTGGCTCAACCTGACGCGGGTGCTCGTTTCCGCGTTAGAACGTCACCCGAGTCGGCAGTACTCGCCGACAAATAGCCCCGGCAGCGAGACTGCAACGACCTCCGAAGACGCCGAGAACCGGTGCGATGCCAGAGTCGACGAGGTGCGTCCATGCTGCCCGCCGCGAGATCGCGCGACGGCGGCGCCCCTGTGTCAGATCAGCGAGGCCGATTCGCGGGTACAGGCTGCCGCCCAGGGCGCATCAGCGCCGCGCGTGTACGCAGTATGCCGAGCGCCCGGCCGTTCGCCCGCTGGTCGTGCGAATGCACGCCTAGCGCTGTCGGCAACCGGTTAGGAGGACATTTGCTGTGCCGGAGCGTCGCACGATACCAGCCGCCGATCGATGTAGGTGCTCGAGCACGTCCTCCACATCCACACCGACCAGTCGGCCGCCCCGTTTGACCACCCACCCGTCGACGATGACCGTGTCGACGTTGCTTGTGTCCATCAACTGGACGATGGCGCCGGGTGCGTGGTTGATCGGGCCTGCGTTGAGCGTGCGTGCGTTCAAGACGATGATGTCGGCTCGTTTACCCGGGGTGAGCGAGCCGACGAGATGGTCGAGATGAGCAGCCTGGGCTCCGCCGAGCGTCGCCATCCGAAGGATGTCGCGGGTCGACACCGGTGACATCGTTTCCGACGCTTCATCCACCAGTGGCGGGATGCCGCTTCGCTGCAGCACGTACGCCGCGCGCATCTGCGAGAAGAAGTCCACGGGCGCAATGCTGACGGCGTCCGTGCCGAAACTCACCGAAATTCTGTGGTCGAGTGCGGCTTGCAGCGCAGGCCGTCCCATCGCGAGGGACTGTTCGGCGACGGCCGAGACCGATACCTTGCCACCGGTACGCTCGATCACCCGCCACGCCGAATCCTCCAGGCCGAGGCAATGGATGTAGGTGATCCATGGCCCGAGGAGGCCCTGCTTCTCGAACTCTTCGAGTGCACGCCCCCAGTTGACATCGTTGACATGCGCGAAGACGGGCAGCTGTAGTTCCTTGGCGAGTTGGAACAGGTCTTCATCGACGTGATAGCCCAACGCCATGCGAACAAGGTCTCCGTCCCTTGTAGCGGCGGTCTGTTGCAGACGATGAATGTCTTCCGGATGGGCGTACGACGGCGAGGGTTCATGGTCGCCGAAACACGGCGAGAAACTGAAAACGCAACGGATGCCGGAGCGGCGGATGCCATCCAGCGCCGCGTCGGTGTGTTCAGGAGTGTAGGAGCATTGCGAGGTATCGACGACGGTCGTGGTGCCCGCTGCCAGATTCTCCAGCGCTCCGCCGAACTCACCCCAGTACACGTCCTCGGGCGTGTACTGATGGAACAGCCCGTCGGCGCCGAAGCGTGACTGCAGGAAATAGTCGGAGTCCAGCGCATCGGACCAGTACGACCGTAAGGCGGTCTGAAACATGTGATGGTGTGAGTTCACGAACCCGGGAAGGACAATCTTCCCTTCGCACTCGACGACCGTGACGCCGTCGGCGCCCAGATCCGCCCCGACACTTGCGATCCTGCCGTCTTCGATGAGCACGTCGGCGCGTTCGTAATCGCCGAGATCGGCATCCATGGTGAGAACGATCCCGCCACGCAACAGCAGTCGATTCCCGGTTGTCATCGCTCGTCCACCACCATCGCCAGACCCCAGCCGCTACTGGTAGCACCACCCGAAGCCCGCCGACAACGAGTCGTGCCGTACGGCAAGCGGTGTAGCGAGAGCGTTCGGCCGTCCAAAGTTCTCCTCCAGTTCGGATACAGCGGGGCAGTTGCGTGATGTCCACGCTCCCTCGGCCGAGCCGTGCGCGTCGGCCGAAGGAGGGTGAGGGCAAGCCGAGGGGACAACGGAGGTCATCCATGCCGGTCAGCACCGGCGAGCCGGCGAGTTGCCCGGACCGGATAGCCGATGCGGTGACTCGCCGACACGACACCTTGGCCTCCGGTCGTCCTCGCGAGCGCAGGCCAACTATATCGGCAACGGTGTTACCGATACAAGTACCGGCGCCGAGAACAGTTCGGCGCGAACGAGGAGTCGACTACAACCGTCGCTCTCGATCGCCGCGGTCGCCCGCTCGCGCAATCCTCGCTCGAACCGGGTGGCAAACTTCGCCCGGCGACCACATCGAGGGCACTTTGCACCGCCTACAGAAGCGCCTCGGCCTTCTTCAGGGACTTGTCGAGCGCGCCGACCAGCGATCGCTTGAACATGCCCCCCATCGGCCCGTCGATCATTCCCCCCTCGATATTTGCCGTCATGGCGACAGTCGTGCCCTCCGACTCGGCCCGAAGATTGACGGCCAAGGCCAGCTTGACGCCAGCCCTGGTGGTTCCGCCCAGCACGAGGGAGTGCGGCTCCATGGCATCCTCGACCGTCCAATCGATGGAGATCGGCATATTCATGACCGTCGCAGCCGCCGTCACCGCATCACCTCTGGTGACCCGATTCGGGACGTCACTCTTCCACGCCTTGTGAATCATCAACCATTCACTCCAGCGGTGCAGATCGCAGAGGATCGCCCAAACCTCCTCCGGTCGGGCCCCGTACCTGGCGTTCACTTCGACAGTACGCATGCCGATCACCCTCTCCTCGAACTTCAATTATCGGCAACATCGTTGCCTATATTACTGTAGGGTTGAGAGGGTAACGGACGGACCGTCGTCGGCGCGGCGGATGTCGATGTCACGGCGGGCGATGTGTCACTGGCCATCGCAGGCTGACCCTGTCGGCCATTGATACGGGCCTACTGCATCAGTTGAATGTGGGGGTGATCGGGTGAGATTGGGCAGACGCGAAGGATCATGTTGTAACCGCGAGCAATTGTGACGTCGGGGCCTGTGGTCGTGCTGTAATCGCCTGCGAGGGCCCGATCTTCGTAGGGTATCCAGCTGTGGGTTCCGGCGTCCCATTCGGACGAGGCGACGGTGAGCAGCGGTTCGGTCTCGGTACCGCAGGTGGGGCATGGCTGTGGAAAGGGGTCCGTGGTGCCCCACCGGATATGGCCGCCGACCTTCCACCCGGGTGCAACGCGAATGTTGTCGATGAACCAGCTCTCGATGTCATCCGGATCGATCCCGGTGTGCGCTGCGATAGTCCGAATGTGGATTTGGGATCGGTGCTGTCGGGGTTCGTGGCGGGGTTGCTGGTGTCGGTGGTGACCACGCCCGTCGGCGTGTCGGGAGCGGTGTTTCTGCTGCCGATCCAGCTCAGCGTTCTCGGGGTGCCCAGCCCTGCCGTGACACCGACGAACCTGCTGGCTAACGTGGTGTCCATCCCCGGCGCGCTGCTGCGCTACGGCCGCCGCAGCTCCCTGCGCACCCGTTGACCCGGCTCCTGCTGATCGCACCCTGCCCGGCGCCGTAACCGGCGCGCTCATCCGCGTGTTCGCCTTCCCCGCCGCGGCCACGTTCAAGCTCGTCGCGGCAGCGCTGTTGCTGGCGCTGGGGCCGTGGCTGTGCCTGCGCACCGCCAGTGGTCCCCGCACCGAGAAGCCGCGCCCGTCGGTCCGGTCCATCGCCACTCTCGCGCTGGTGGTCGGCGTCGTCGGCGGCATCTACGGCATCGGCGGCGGATCGCTGCTGAGCCCGATCCTGGCCGGACGCGGCGTCCCCTTGGCCGAACTCGCACCGGCGGCCAGAACCCCAGACTCGGCCCCCGGCAGGTGGGGCTGGATCGGCAGATGTACGACAAATTCGATGAACGCGACAAACGTCGCTCCACCGTCGACCAGATCGCCGCCGAGTTCGGCGTCACCCGGCCCACCATCTACCGCCACGTGAACAAGAAGGGTTCGTGTTCCGGCTTTTCAGGCGGGTCGGTCAGCACGATTACACCGCATCCGACGACGCGCCAGGGCATGAGACCGGCTTCATGCGCTACCGCCTCACCGACGAAACGATCTACCAACTCTTGCCCTGGATCGGCGCCACACACGCCTCCGAGCCGAGTCCACTCTGAGGCTGCGGTTTCCCGCGGGACGGTAATCGCGGCCTTCGGGGAACTCGAGTGTCGGAGTGGACGACAATCTGCACGTGGAGTGCGAAGTTTGCCGGACAGCACTGTCGGCTCGGATCGACGGTGAGCCCGAAGCCGTCCCCTCGACGCGGGTGGATGAGCACCTGGAGCAGTGCCGAGAGTGCTGTTCCTGGTACCTCACGGCCGTGGAGGTTTCGAAGCTCGTGCGCGGGAGCCGGTCGCGCGCACCCGACCTCACCGACGTGATCTATGCCGCAGCCGAACTGCAACGGCCGAGGCGATCGGTCTCCTCGACATTGCGCGCAATCGTGCCGAGTTCGCGGGTCGAGCTGACGAGACTGCTGCTCGGCGCGCTCGGTGTCGTGCAGGTCGCCCTCGCACTGGCCCAAATCGCAGGCCTCGACTTCGGAATGAGCCACCACGGTGCCGAAATGACTCGCCACCTGCTCAACGAGAGCACCGCGTGGAACCTGGCCATCGGGGTCGGACTGCTCGCCTGTGCGATACGTCCATCGGCGGCCGCGGGAATACTGCCCGTGCTCGCCGCAGTCGTCGCCGTACTCAGCGCCTTCGTTGTCGCCGACCTGCATTCCGGCGTGGTGCCACTGCCGCGCGTCGCGTCGCACGGCGTACTGGTCGTCGCGCTCGCACTGGTCACCATCGTCCACCGCACGCGACGACCTGACACCTCTCCTCCGGTCGGCGACCGCGCACCCACTGAATTCGTCCTGCCCACAGGCGCCCGACTGGGCAGACGCGCAGATCATCTCCGCTCGACCCAAGATCCCGCCGCATAATAAGAGGGACTCACATGACCATCGAGCTCGACTCGACAACCCACGCGCCCAACCGGATCTCTCTCGCCGTCACCGGAATGAGCTGCGCCGCATGCGCGAACAGAGTCGAACGCAGGCTGAACAAAGTCGACGGCGTCACCGCATCGGTGAACTACGCGACCGGAGTCGCCACGATCGATGCCGCCGACCATGTCACCGCCGAAGACCTTTGCGCAGAAGTCGACGCCGCGGGATACGGCGCGTCACCCATCATCGACCACACCGAGGCGATCAGCGCCACCCCCGAGGACGCCGAGGTCAAGGACCTCCTGCGCCGCCTCGTGGTCGCCCTGATGGCGTTCTTCCCTCTGGCCGACCTGTCGGTGATGTTCGCGACTCTGCCGTCCACCAGAATTCCCGGCTGGCAGTTCATCCTCACCGCGCTGGCCCTGCCCGTCGTGCTATGGTCGGCGGCGCCGTTCCACCGGCGCGCGTTCACGGGCGCGAAAGTCGGCGCCGCGAGCATGGACACCCTGGTCTCGGTCGGCGTACTCACCGCCACCCTGTGGTCGCTGGACACGATGTATCTGCACCCATCCCGGACCGGAACCGCGCCGGACGGAGTGTGGGCTGCGATCTGGGCCAGCGACGCCATCTATCTCGAAGTCGCCGCGGGCGTCACCGCGTTCGTTCTCGCGGGGCGATACTTCGAGGCGAAGGCGAAGCGCACTCGGCGCCCGCGAGGTCACTGTGCTGACCCGCGACGAGCGCGAGATGCGCATTCCGATAAGCGAACTCGTGGAGGGGCAGCGATTCGTGGTACGGCCAGGTGAGACGATCGCCACTGATGGACTGGTCGTGTCGGGCGAATCCAGCATCGACGCCTCCGCCATGACCGGCGAATCCCTTCCGGTCGACATCACGCCGGGTATGGCGGTGATCGGCGGCACCACCGCGCTGACCGGGCGGCTGATCGTCGAGGCCGCCGCGGTCGGTGCCGACACCAAACTCTCGGGCATGATCCGGCTCGTCGAGCAGGCTCAGACCGGTAAGGCGCGCATGCAGCGCGTGGCCGACCGTGTGTCATCGGTCTTCGTGCCATGCGTATTCCTGCTCGCAGGCGTGACCTTCGGCGTGTGGTGGATGACCGGGAGCGGAGGTGAGCGTGCGGCCGCGGCAGCGCTGGCGGTGTTGGTCGTCGCCTGTCCGTGCGCGCTGGGCCTGGCCATACCCACCGCGCTGCTGGTGGCATCCGGCCGTGGTGCGCAGCTGGGCATCTTCATCAAGGGTCATCCAGCGCTGGAAGCGACTCGCGACGTCGACACCGTGGTGCTCGATAAAACCGGCACCCTCACCCACGGGGTGATGAGCGTCGTCGCCGTAACCGTCGAGGGCACGCGCACCGACGGCGAGGTGCTGCGTTTGGCCGGGGCCGTGGAATCGGCCTCCGAACATGCGGTCGCGGCCGCGATCACCCGGCATGCACGACAAATCCACGACACCCTGCCTACGATCGAATCCTTCGAGGCACTACCGGGACTGGGTGCACGCGGCATCGTCGAAGGTGCGCAAGTGCACGTGGGAAGGCTCCGTCTCTTTCACCAACAGCGCATCGACGTGCCCCGGGCCTTACTGCGGGAGCTCCGCCGTCAGGAACGAGTCGGCCGCACCGTTGTGCTGGTCGGGGTGGACCGGGTCGCCGTCGCGCTCGTCGCGGTGGCCGACACCGTGAAAGACAGCGCGGCTCCTGCTGTCGCCCGACTGCATCGACTCGGTCTGCGCGTGTTCATGTTCACCGGCGACAACGCGTATGCCGCGCAGTCCGTCGCCGACGAGATCGGCATCGACGAGGTGGTGGCCGAGCTACTGCCCGAAGGCAAGGTCGAGCTGATCGCACAGATGCAGGAGCGCGGACATCGAGTCGCCATGATCGGCGACGGCATCAATGACGGCGCGGCGCTGGCCACCGCGGACCTCGGCATGGCGATCGGCGCGGGCACCGATGTCGCGATCGCCGCCGCCGATGTCATCCTGGTGCGCGAAGACCTCGCCGCGGCCACCGACGCGATCGAGCTGGCGCACGCGACTTTGCGCACCATCAAAGGGAACTTGTTTTGGGCCTTCGGCTACAACATCGTCGCCATCCCGGTGGCCGCGCTGGGTTTGCTGAACCCCCTGATCGCGGGCGCGGCGATGGCTTTTTCGTCGTTCTTCGTCGTCTCCAACAGCCTGCGCCTGCGCCGAGCGCGGCTGGGCGGGTGATCGGGTACCGGGCATCTTGGTCAAACGGCTCGGGCAAGATCACCTACGGCTGCGTGCCAGCTGCTCCAGCATCGCGTTGTAAGCGGCGAGGTCGGAATCGCCGTACTCGTCGTCCTTGCGGTCGGTGCGCACCGCGGTGCGCCGATCCTGGGCCGCCCACTGCGTCAGCAACGCGCCCACCACCAGCAGAATCGGGACCTCACCGGACACCCAGGCAATGCCGCCCCCGGCGTGCTGATCCGCCAGCAGATCGATCGTCCACGGCAACTGGAGATTGCCGTAGAACCGCTGGCCCACAACGGAATTCATCGACATGATCGCGATGCCGAAGAACGCGTGGAACGGCATCACCGCGAACAGCATCCCCAGCCGCCCCAGATGAGGCAGTCTGCGCGGACCCGGATCGATGCCGATGATGCCCCAGTAGAACAGGTACCCGACGATCAGAAAGTGGACGTTCATCAGGACGTGGCCCCAGTGGTAGCGGGTCAGGTTTTCGAACAGCGTCGTGAAATACAGCCCGTACAAGGAGACCACGAACAGCGCGATCGCTGTGCCGGGGTAAGCCAGGACAGCGGTCGGCTTGGCATGCAACAGCGCCAGCACCCACTCGCGCGGCCCGTGCACCGCGCCCCGCGCCGCCGACGGAAGAGCTCGCAGCAACAGCGTCACCGGCGCGCCGAGCACAAGAAGCACCGGGACGAACATGTTCAAAGCCATATGCGTGATCATGTGCATGCTGAACATCGCGAGACCGTAGGTGCCGATGCCCGAGGACGTGGCGATCAGTAGCGCTAGACAACCACCCATCCATGACAGAGTGCGCCATCGCGACCAGCGGTCCCCACGACGACGCAGACGCCACACGCCGAGGACATACGCCACAACCGCGACCGACGCCGCCGTCCCGAGCACGAAATCGAAACGCCACGACGCCAGCAGCCGCCACAAGGCGGGCCGATCCGTCAGTTCGAAACCGAGGAACACCTCCTGCGCGGTGAACGACCGGTCGGCGAACGCGGGCGCCGGTTGCACCGCCATCGCCACCAGTACACTCAGCACCACTGCGGAAAGCGCTGCGCTACAGGCGTATACGAATACATTCCCATCATCCGGCACCCGGGTGCGGTAAGAGCGCCACAGCGTCCACCCCGCCGCGACGAGCCCCAATCCCGCGAACAGTGCCAACCGTCCGTATCCGGTCGTGAGCACACACGACCACGGTAACAGCACGAGTACGAGCACCAGCCCGCCGGCCGCCGCGGTCACCGTGCACAGCATCCCGATGACCACGGCGCGCCGAACTGCGACCGCCGTGTCCGAACCACCGCGCCGCAGCTGCTCGGCCACACACCAGAACAACCCCGGCCCCACCGACACCGCGACCTGGAAGAGGATCATCGCGCCCGTGCCGTAATCGTGGTTCGGCCCTTCACCCGCGTTGCCGACCAACGCGGGCGGCAGCACGCCCACAGCCGCCACCAACGTCAGCAAGACGACCCCGCTCCAGGACAACGTCAGCCGTGCACCGAGACTCACCACAGCGGCCAGCGCGGCGACGACAACCCATGCCTTGGGTTTCTCGCTCGCATCGAGTAACGCTCCGAGCGCGCCCGCGCGCACCAGGCCCGACAGGCTCAACCCACCGACATCCGCTGCTGTGACCGGTATCAATACCAGCGCCGAGACGAACCAGACCAGGCCGGCACGCTCGGCCAGCCGCAAGCCCGCATAGCCGTCGACCAGGATCCGCCCCTGTGCGGAGACCCGCGTACAGCACACCGCGTAGACCAGAGAACCGAGCGCCACCGCGCCCGCGAGCGCGGCCACCGTCCGCAACAGCGCGTAGCCCAACGCGGACGCAAGCCCGGGATACGTCGTGCCGGCCGCGCGGTAAGGAACCTCACCCATCGCCAGCACGGCGCCGGTGACGAGCGTCAGCGACACCACCACCGCGACGATCCCAATGCAACGGACATCTCCGCGATTCACGTCCACCGTTGGATCCACCCGACCTCCGACCAGAAAGTACTGCCCTCCAGAGGAAACAGCTCGCGCATAGTGGTCGGATCGCACCGACGGAAAGTTCCCGACATCGGTGGACCGGACGCCACCGTCGCCGACGCTTCCGATCGGTAGGGCCGGGCTCCGCTACTCGCCTGCTGGCGGAACCGAACCCGCACGCCGCGCGACTATCTGACCTCAGGGCCGCTGATGGGCGGCGTGGCATGGCTGGGAGGACGGCAGTGCAGACACACCCCGCGGTTGGACGGGACCGGCTGACGACAGCCTCGGTGACCGGCGTACTGACAGCAGCCATGGCCTTCTCCATGCTGCAATTGTTCGTCCTCGGCGCGCTGGGCCCGCGCCTCGTTCCGGATCTCGGGATGTCCACCACCGCATTGGGATTGACGACGACCATGGGCTTCGGAACAGCCGCGCTGCTGTCGCCGCTGGCCGGTAGCGCGGTGGATCTGCTCGGTCCACGACGATGCCTGATCGCGCTGCTGCTGACCGTCAGTGCGGCCCTCGGCGCCATCGCCGCCGCACCGGCCTACGGCGTCCTCCTCGCCGCGGTGGCCCTGGGCGGCGTGCCGCAGGCACTGGCCAACCCCGCAACGAACAAAGCGATCCTGGCTGCAATCCCGCCGACCTATCGCGCAGGGGTGACCGGCGCCAAACAATCCGGTGTCCAACTCGGCGCCATCGCCGCTGGATTGCCGCTCACCGCGCTGGCCGCTTCGGCGGGCTGGCGTACTGCGGTGTGGACGGCGGCGGGTATCGCGCTGCTAGTAGCGCTGTGGGTGTGGCGTACCCTGCCCGCCGACCCGTCGCGACAGCATCACGGCGCGTCCAGCTCGGGCATCGGTGACAAGCCGCAACCACGCGGGAACGACGGCATCGTGTACTGGCTGGCCGTGTACTCCCTGTTTCTGGGAGCCGCCATGGCATCGATCAACACTTACTTGGCGCTGTTCGGCGAACGACGGCTCGGCCTCGGCGCTGCGGCAGCGGGGACCCTGGTGGCCGTGCTCGGCGTAGCGGGCATCGCAGGTCGCATCGGCTGGGCACGTGTGGCGGGGAACCCGCGCGCGGCAGTCGTCCTGCCCGCCGGATTGGCGTTCGGATCCGGCATCGCGGCGCTGCTGCTGGCCGCCTCCGCCCTGATGACCGGGGTGGTGTGGATCGCGGTGATTGCCGTCGGCTTCTTCGGCATGGCGGGCAACGCGGTGTCCATGGTGTTGGTGATCCAGCGCTCGGCCCCTGGACGAGCCGGACGCAACTCGGCATTGGTGTCGGCGGGGTTCTTCGCCGGATTCGCGATTGGCCCGCCGTTTTTCGGCACCGTGGTGCCCTCGATCGGATACAGCAACAGCTGGCTGATGGTCGCGGTGGAATTCGCTGTCGCGGCGTTGTGGGCAGTGCGCGATCGTGAGGCCCGCGTCGAGGAGCGGGCGTGAGGAATATGCATGACAAGCGCCGCTGTGAATGCACGAAACGTGCGCCGCGACAGCAGTTTTCATTACGTACAGTTCAACAGCTGCATACGACGGAATGGTGCGGGGGCGCAACATGGTGACGGATTGGGCGTGCGAGGCATTCGATGCCCTCATGAACCGCGTATCGAGCACACAAGCCGCTGTGGGCACCCGGTTTCCGCTCTACGCCGACAGCATTTCCGGCGAATGGACAACCACCTCCCGCGGATCCTGGACCGGCGGCTTCTGGGCAGGCCTGCTGTGGCTGCGCGCATCAGCTAGCGGTCGGCACGAGCATCGCAACGCCGCCGCAGAGACGACACAACGCCTGGCCGACTGGGTGACATCGGACACTTCCACCCGCGGGTTGATTCTCTGGTACGGAACAGCCCTGGCAACCAGGCGCGGGGAAGACTCCCGCGCCTCAGCGCTCCGCGAGAGTGCCGCACGCCAGTGCCGTTCGGACTTCGATCACAATCTCCGTATACTGCCATGGGGTTCAGCGTTCGGTGGCCCACGCCTCCTCGCTCGCGTGGACGGAATTCCCGGCCTAGTACCACTTCTGGCCACAGACAAAGACCCCCGCGGCGCGGATATCGCCCGCGAACATCTCTCAACACACCTGCACCTCTGGCGGACAACACCGATCGGCACCCCAGCATGGGCCTGGTCGGATGGCACATGGCTTCCCTCGCCGCAACCGCAGCGAGGATGGAGCCGAGGCAGGGCCTGGCTCCTGCTCGCACTGGCCGACGCATGCCGGTACCTGTCCCCGGAATTCCTCTTCGATGCCTGTGCACTCCTCGATGCCGATCAACTCCTGGTACCAACCGCCGAAAACCATCCTGACGCGCCACCAGACACCTCGGCCGCCGCGATCGAGGCGGTAGCGCTGCTGAAACTTGCTGCAGCACAAACGCGTACAGCACGGTCCGCAGCGATGCGGCTGCGAGCCACCGAGATCACGCGACGGCTTGCCACGGACTTCATGAGCGGTCCCGGCGCGCCGCAACCCGGGGGCAGGCTGGGTGGCGGATGCTACGACTTCGGCCGCGGGCTTGCCACCAACCACGAGCTGATCTGGGGCAATTTCTTCTTCGCCGCGGCTCTGGCCATACAGACCGGGTTGATCGCTCCTTTCGACACCTGACGCGGCCTCAGCGCAACACCGACCTGGCCACGGAGGTGATATGCAGTTCGTCCGGACCATCCAGCAAGCGCGCCATCCGCCCCATTCGCAGCAGTCCCGGCAGCGCGGTATCCGGTCCCAGCCCGGCAGCCCCGTACACCTGGATCGCGGAATCAGCCACTTGTTGCAGCGTCCGCGCCGCGGCCACCTTCGCCAAACCGGATTCCACGCGAGCGTCATGACCTGCGTCGAGGAGCGCGGCCGCCTTGTGCACGAGCGGCCGGGTGCTCCGGATGGCCAACAGCGACTCGAAAACATGCTGCTGCACCAGCTGGCGTTCGGCCAGCGTTCCCGATGACTGACCGCGCGTGCGAGCTCGCTCGCACATCAGGTCATAGGCCCGCTGCGCCTGGCCGAGCCAGCGCAGGCAGCGCAACGTCCGGCCGAGCTGCAACCGCTGCCGCGCGATCGGCAACGCACGTCCCCGCTCGCCGATTAGATGGTCTTTCGGCAGCCGCACCTCGTCCAGGGCGATCTCCCACTGCCCACCAACGCCGAGGACCGGCAGCTCACGCACGAGCCGGAAGCCCGGAGCGTCCGTCGGCACCAGCAGCAACGACAGCCCATCCCGGTCCGACGCCCGCCCGTCGGTGCGAGCCAGCACCGTGATCACATCGGCGTCCTGGGCGCCGCTGACGAACCATTTGCGACCGGACAGCACCCACGAACCGTCCGGAGCCTCCGTCGCTCGGGTGGCCGTCAACGTCGGATCGGTGCCTGGTGTGTCGGGTTCGGTCATCGCGTACGCCGCATGCAGTTCCCCGGAAACCAGTCGCTTCAGGTAGGTCTCCCGAACGCGGTCACCGGCATGACGCTGCAACATCCGCACATCCAACAGCGAGGCCGAGCCGAGCACCGCAGGCCCGTGGTCACTGGCGCCTTCGGCCTCGGCCAAGCACACGTACTCGGCGAACGAAAGTCCCCGACCACCAAGTTCCCTCGGCAGCGGCAACCCCCACAGCCCTTCCGCCCGCGCGGCGTCGGCCAACTGCGAACGGGCTGCCGCAGCATCCGGGCCACCTGTGTCCAGCAGGATCTCTTGTGGCATCACTCGTTTCGCCACAAAGGCTTCCACACGCTCACGCAGCGACGTGCTGTCGATCGCGGCGGCGGACATACGGGTGTCGGATGCATACGGGTCCATGGCTTCTCCTCGTCTGCCGGGAACTCGACGTCCCCGCGCTGCGACTGCTGTTGTCCGCGGGAGTGGTCGGCGGCGATCGCCACCGAGTTCCCGCGGCGGTCACTCTGTTCGAGAAGGAGAGCCATGACACTCGGCGCTACGCGGACCTCCGACAACCAACTGACGGCGAAACCATTGGAGGGGGTGCAGCTCGAGACCGGTGGACCGCCGGGTCCGGTCTCGATCGCGGCGCAGCACCTGCGGTTGCTGGGCGCCGAACCTTCCACGGCCGACCATGACGCGCTGACTCTCACCGACCTCGACGGCGCGAGAGTCGAAACCCGCCTGTTCTGGGGCAGGCCGGACAGCGAGGTGTGCGATGAGGCGACCGCGCAGGCCGCCGCAGGACTGATGCTCGTGCACGGACGTCGCGACGGCTCACCCCGCGGACTGGCCGTGGACTACGTCTCGACCGCTTCCGGTGTGCTCGCCGTCCAAGGCCTGTTGGCCGCGCTCATCGGCCGCGCGAGGGGCACCTTGGTCACCTCGGCGGATGTCTCGCTCGATCGCGTGGCGCTGCTGACCGTCTCGCAGTACCTCGCCGCAGCGTGCGCCGAGGACGATGAAGCCAGCCCACTGGCGCCTGGTGGGCCACCGTTCACCACTGCCGACGGCGTTCGATTCGAACTCGAAGCACTGGACGTCGCGGTGTGGGCCGAATTCTGGCAGGCCATGCGGGCACCGATGCAAGCCGCACGAAAAGGCTGGCGACCCTTCCAGTTCCGCTATGCCACCGCCTGCGCTCCGATCCCCGACGAGCTGCATCACGCCACGCTGGCCAGCACGTGGGCACAGGTACAGGCAGCCGCGGCCGAATCCGGCGCCGACGTCTGCCGATTACACACCCTCGCCGAACGCTCGGCAGAACTGCACGACGGCGGAGAATCGACGCTGCCCTGGGAACTGGCCACCTACCCGGGGATCCCCGCGGCGATACCGGCACGCGGCCGATGTAGCGACGAGCGCCCTCTGGCGGGGTTCACCGTGCTCGAGGCAGGGCGTCGAGTCCAGGCCCCACTCGCCGCGCACCTGCTGGGGCTGCTCGGCGCGACCGTCGTGCGAATCGAACCGCCAGGCGGTGACCCGCTGCGTGGCATGCCACCCACCTGCTCGGACATCTCCGCACGCTGGCTGGCCCTCAACCGGGGCAAGGACACGATCGAAATCGACATCAAGTCCCCCTCCGACCGACAGCGGTTGCTCGAACTGGCAGCCGACGCCGACGTCTTTCTACACAACTGGGCGCCCGGCAAAGCCGAGCATCTCGGGCTCGCCGCCGACACGCTGTCGGCCGCCAACCCGAGCCTGATCTACGCCTACACCAGCGGCTGGGCAGGACGGCTCCCCGACGCCCCCATGGGCACCGACTTCATGGTGCAAGCCCGCACCGCCGTCGGAGAGGCGGCCCGCCCAGCCGACGAACCACCGACACCGTCACTGATGACCCTGCTGGACGTGCTCGGCGGCATGCTGGGCGCCGAAGCGATTCTGGCCGGATTGCTGACCCGCGAACGCACCGGCCGCGGCGTGCGCGTGGAATCCTCCCTGTTGGCCGCCGCGCAACTACTGACCGCGCCGGCTCTGCGCCGGGCGCATGACGGTCTTCCCCTCCGTCACCCCGCCGGATTCCGTCGCCCGTTGCCGACCGCTGACGGGCTCATCGCACCCGCTGACGAGCACGCCGTCGCGGCAGCCGACACCGCGGCACAGGTGCGTGCGCTGTCCACCGACGATGCCTGCGCGATGCTTCGCGGCCGAGGCATCATCACCACCCCGGTGACCACCGATCTCACCACCCTGCCCACCGATTCTCGCTTCGCAGGCGCCATGACACGCGACGAACACGGCGCCGTCGCCGTGTCGTCGCCTTGGAGGTTCCGATGAGCGTCGCACTACACGATCTGGTCCCCCGCAAGCTACGCAGAACCTGGGCGGCCGACGGCAGCTACCCCGACCTCGACCTGTATTCGCTGTTCCGGGCACGCCGCTGCCAGCACCCGCACCGAACCGCACTGGTCGACAACGAAGGCGAGGTCAGCTACGCGGAATTGGACGCCCTGGCGCGGCAACTGGCCGCCGGTCTGGCCGCCCGAGGCGTACAAGCCGGCGATGTCGTCGGCATCCAGCTGCCGAATTGCCGCGCCGCTGTCATCGCAGACCTCGCTTTGGCCGCACTGGGCGCGGTAGCCCTGCCGTTCCCCGCCGGCCGCGGCATGCGCGAGGCCGAGTCGCTGCTGCGGAGATCGGAAGCCGTCGGTGTCCTGGCCGCCGCCCAGTTCCGTGGACACCACCACGCAACAGATCTCGCGCAGTTGCTCGGCCAATTGCCGACATTGCGTTTCGTAGTCTCCGTCGGTATCGACTTCGCGCCGAAAAGCTGTGTGCCTTTCGCCGAGCTGTTCCCTGGCGACTATGACGATTTCGTCCCGGATCGCCCCGATCCGGACGCGGCCGCTCGCATCCTGGTGTCCTCCGGGTCGGAGTCGGAACCGAAGATGGTCGCCTACTCTCACAACGCGCTGGCAGGCGGCCGCGGCAACTTCATGGCATCGCTGTTGACCGACGACCGACCGCCCCGCAGCCTGTTTCTCGTACCGCTCGCCACGGCGTTCGGCAGCAACGGCACGGCTGTGACGCTGGCCCGCCACGGCGGCGCGCTGATTCTGCTGGATCATTTCTCGCCAAGGGAAGCGTTGGCGTCGATCCAACGGCATCGTCCCACGCACGTGCTCGGCGTCCCCACCATGATCCGGATGATGCTCGAAAACGGCGCAGCCGAGACCGACACCTCCGCACTGACGGCACTGGTGCTCGGTGGTTCCCAACTCGACGCCACCACCGCCCGGGAGGCACAACAAGCATTCGGATGCACGGTAGTGAACCTCTACGGGTCGGCCGACGGCGTCAACTGTCACACGGACATCGACGAAATCGATTCCGGCGAAATCAATTCCGACGACGGGACTTCGGGAGTGCTGGTCGGGCGACCCGACCCGCGGGTGGCGCAGATCCGCATCGACCGGGTCGACACCGGCCGGACCGCGGCGCCGGGTGAAACCGGAGAAATAGTCGCCCGGGGCCCGATGACGCCGCTGTGCTACGTCGGGGACCCGCAATTGGACTCGCGTTATCGCACGAGCGACGGCTGGGTACGCACCGGTGACCTCGGCGTCCTCGACCCCGCAGGCCGACTGCACGTGGTCGGGCGGCTCAAGGAGATCGTCATTCGCGGTGGCGCGAACATCAGCCCCACCGAGGTCGAACGCATGCTGGCCACGCATCCCGATGTCCGCGACGTGGCGTGCATCGGCGTCCCCCACGACGTGCTCGGTGAGCGACTCGCGGCCTGCGTCGTGCCACGGCCGGGCAGCATGCTCGACTTGGAAGGGCTGTGTGCTCATCTGGCGGCCAACGGCATGGAGCGAGGCAAACACCCCGAATCGCTCCTGCTGCTCGATGCCCTGCCGTTGACCCCTGCGGGCAAACCCGACCGCGCGGCTCTGCAAACACGGTTCACCGCCGTCAGGCACTGAAAACACTGCGGGGCAGCCATTTCCACGGCTGCCCCGCCTCACGATCCGCCTGGTCAGGACCCGGAGAGCGCCTTCTTCAACGCGGTTGCCGCACCCTGATAGACGGACAGAAGATCCTGGCCCTGCTCGGGATAGTTCACGATCGATACCTGTTCGACGCCCGAGTCCGGCAGCACGGCGCCGGTGGACATGTGCGCGTTGTCGAGCACGAACTGCGGCTTCTTCGCACTCAACTCCGCCAACTGACCGGGCGTCACGGGTTCAGGACCATAGGTGCCCACAATCTGCGCACCTGCCAGCTCGGCCGCCCACGTCGAGAACACCTGGGCGATGACCGTCGGCTGCCTTCCACCCGGCCAAGCCGAGCGGACGTCCCCGCCGAGCTTGTCGTACTCGGTGCTGAACGTCGCGGTCCACGCCTGCGCCGCCGCGGTGGTGCCGAAGCGCTCGCCCAGCGCCTGCACTTGGGCTTTCACCTTGGCCGCGGAGTTGTCCAGATCGACTTCGATCACTTCGGCCTTCGATCCCGCGGCTTCCTTGATCTTGGCCGCGAACGGCTCGAACGGCGCGTAGAGCACGAAATCCGCTTCCGCCACCGCGGTCAGATCCGACGGTTTGGGATCGTAGTCCGGAGCATGGTGAACCGACGGCGGAACAATGACTTTCACGTCCGCCGCGCCTGCGGCTTCGGCGAACGCAGCCTCCCAGGTGGTGGTCGCCACGACGACCGGGTGGGTGTGTCCATGGTGGTCGTGCTGTTCGCTTTCGGAGCTGGAACACCCGCTCAGCAGCACGGTTGCCGCGACCACAGTCGTCAGGCTCATACCGGCGGTCAATGGTCGAAAGCGTGCCATGAGAATGTTCTCCGTTCAGGAATCAGATGGGCCGCGAAGGCGACTGCCCCCGCGGTGAGGACCAGCACCGGCCCAGGAGGAAGATCGAAGGCCAGCGCCAGCACGAATCCCACGGAATTCACCGCAACGCCGATACCGACAGCCCAGACGATGATCGAAATCAGCGAGCGGCCCAACCGCCGCGCGGCCAAAGCCGGCAGCAAGGTGAGCGCATCCACGAGCAGCGCACCGGTCAGCCGGATCGCTCCGGCCACCGCAACCGCGATCAGCACCAGCAGAATCAGCGTGAGCCGCCCCACCGCCACACCGGAAACCAACGCCAGCTCGCGATCGTGCAACAGCAGCGCCAAATCACGTCTTCGCCACCAGAACAGCGCAGGCACCACTACCGCGAGCACCGCCAACACGACGACGTCCTGGACCCGGACCGCGAGAATCGAACCCCACAGCAGCGAAAACGCCGCCGAAGCGTTCACTCCGGCCACCGCAAGCACCAGCAGCGCTGCCGCGACGGCCGAACTCATCAGCAAACCCATTGCGCCGGAGAGGGTTTCCGGCGTGCGCGCCAGCGGAGTGATCCCCGCCCCGGCCACCGCACACGCGAGCAGACCACACAACGCCGGATCCCATCCGGTCAGCATGCCGACCGCGGCGCCCAGCAGCGCGACGTGCATCATCGCGAACCGGACCGGGATGATCTCCAGCCCCACGATGGCCACACCGACCACCGGCAGCCCGATCGAGCCCACCAATAGCGCCACCCCGGCACGCTGCACCGACCCCATTCCGAGCAGATCGAACAGCTGCGCAGGCCCGTTCACGACAACTCCCGCAGTCGGCCTGCGGCCATCTCCAGCACTCGGTCGCAACGCCGCGCCATGGCGCGGTCATGGGTGACCACGACGAGGGTGACAGGCAGCTCCGTCAGGACATCGGCGGCTTCCTCCTGACCAGCGAAATCCAACGCGGCCGTGGGTTCGTCGGCCAAAACGACGCTCGCACCAGCTGCCACGCACCCCGCCGCGCGGGCCAGGTGCATACGCTGCAGTTGCCCACCCGAGAGCGTGTCGAGTGGTCGGCCGAGCAGCTCGCCCACACCCAGCCGTGTCGCCATCGCCTGCGCCTGACGGACGTCTCCACCGCTGGCCAAGAGCTCACCGGCCAGCAGCGGAAATCGGCCCGCCGCGGGCCGCTGGGGAATCCACCCGCACACCCGCCGCCGCCACGCATAGTCCGCCGATGTGCGACCACCACGGCCTCCCACGGAGATCTCGCCCCGCACAGCCGCGTGCAGGCCGATCACCGCGCGCAGCAGCGTCGTCTTGCCCGAGCCATTGGTACCGGTCAATGCGACCCGTTGACCGGCAGAAATGTCGAGGTCGACATCACTGACCACGTCGACACGTCCGTGCCGGCACGACACCCCCCGCAAGCGCAGGTTCAGCCCCGCCATCACCCCACCTCCTTACCGGCCGTCACCCGCACGCCGACCGGTGTGCCCGGAAGTAGTCGCACCACCACGCCTATCGGTTCCGCGACATGATCACCGTCGGCGGCGGACCCGTCGATCCCCCGCACCACCGAGACGAGGGTTTCGCGGGCACGGGCCACCCGAGAACGAATCGTGCCGACCGGACAACCCACCGTCTGCGCCGCCTCGGCATAGGACATACCCAAGACCTGGGTCAACACGAACGCCTCGCGCCGCTCTTGCGGCAGACTGCACAGCAGGTCGTTCAACGCCACCTCCTCGGCGAAATCCGGCGTGCGCCGATCAGGCCGCTGCTCGAGAATCTGCGACCATTCCGGCACCTGAGTCGTCTTCGGACGAGCGGCGACACTGCGGAACCGGTCCACCACCACGCGGCGAGCGATCGACAGCAGCCAGGTTCGTGCGGTCGAATTCCCGGCGAACCGCGGCAGACTGCCCATGGCCCGCAAGAACGTCTCCTGTGTCAGGTCGTCAGCGGATTGGACATCGGTCAGGTGCGCGACGAAACGCCACACATCGCGCTGCGTCGATTGGATGAACTGCTCCAACGCCTTTCGATTGCCGGCACCGGCCGACAACGCCAGCGCGGTCAGGAGTTCGTCGGACATCCGCGGCCTCCACATCGACGCATCCGGCACACGAGAAAGCGCCCAGCGCTTAGAGCCGATCGAGGAGAAGGACCGTCGCCGCGGCAGGCAGCCGACAGCGGAGAAGGAGAAAACATTCGCACAATTTCTGTTCGCGACACCACCATTCGGCGGTGCGGAGAGACCGGCAGCCGGACTCGCACGGTGCGCACACCGGCGTAGAGGACCGACTGCCGCTGGACGGGGGCCGGGTGTGCGCACCGGCGTCGCGGCAGACCCTGACGGCTTGCTCACGCGCATCGATGACACGAGCGGCTACGTTCGCCCCCGGAATACCGGCAGCGCCGAATCGCGCCGATCGACGATCGGCCGGGCAGCACTGCCTCCACCGGCAGCACAAGGCGTGACTGCCTCCGATGGCGAACTCTCAGAACCGAACCGCGCCCACCGGAGGCCCACGCCGCGCCATCACATGACGCAGCACGCCCGCGCGCAGCGTCTCGATGCGATGGTCGGCTTCCACCACGGTTCGGGGCTCGCTGTCGACCGACGGATGCACCAGAACCAGAAGCAGAGGCGCCAGAATCCGTGTATACAGCGTCGCCAGTAGCGCGAAGAAGGCGAGTTCCCCGCGCCACAGCCACACCGCGCACACCAGCGCGGCCGCCGCGTGCGCAGCGAACATGCCCGCATCACTGTGCGGATCAATGGTTTGGGAAGCGGCGTGAGCGGCCGACATCGATGACATGCCGAACCACACGTGCAAGACCGCCTGCATCACCGCAAGCCCACCGCCGATGGCGAAGAAGCCACGCTGACGATCGGCCAGCGCCCACGCCATCGAACCCGTCGCGGCAAACGCCACGATGAAAGCCGACACCGACACGCTGTGCCCCGCCGAGGCCCCATGCCCCAGCGCCGACAACAACACCGCGATTCCCGCGAACACGATGGCACGTGCCGCCCGCGCGTTCCGGGGCGCGGGCACAGTGTTCATAACGCCGTCCATCATGACACTCATATGCCGGCACTGTCCCGCGGGGTTTCGATCACGGCCTCGTCGCAGGCTGCGAAACCGACGAGCCGAACATCAAGCGGCCGAGCATGATCAGGACCTGCGACGAGCCACTCCCATACCGAGTGCCACAAGCAGGCCCAGGGCGCCCAGCACAATGCCGATCCCGCCGAGCCAGCGCGCGGTCGTATCGCTCGACGAACCAGAACTGGAGGACGCCGACTGGATGTCACCATGGTTGTCGGCGCCACCGGAATGCTTGGCGGCCAACGTCAGCGAAGGAGCTGGACGCTCCGGCTCGGACCCGAGCTCGGCGTCGTGGAGGGTCCGGCACCCGACCACGACTTCCGGACCTACCGACTGCTCAGTGGGTGTCGTTCCAGAACTGGATACCGGCTGCGATCAACGCCGGGACGCCGACGATTACGGTGCCCGCGACCGCGCCCATGCCTGCCAGTGCGGCGCCGGTGATGAGGCAACCGCCGATCGCCGCCGGAACCGCGAGCAGACCGATCGACACCACACCCCCGGTCGCTCCACCGACGATGCCGCCGGCGACGCAGCCGATGCCGCCGCCGATCGCACTACCCAGCAGGCTCCCGACAGTCGCCGCAGCCATCATCGACATGCTGAAGTTGCCGAGGGCCGCGTTGTAATTCGGATGAGACAGTGCATCGATCTCCTGAGCTGTCGCCGCGCTGATCGGGCGCGCGTCGGCGGGGTCGGCGCTCGGGGTCAGCGTGACCGTATCGCCGTCCAGCTGCGCGGCGATCGGCATCGCGCTGCCACCGTGGACGTAGGTCAGCGGAAGAGTCGCGACGGACGTTCCGCTCCGATCGATGAACTGCAGATGGTCATCGCTGACGGTGAGCGCCCCGGCATCCACGGTGAGCACAACCGAGCGGTCGACCACGTTGGCCTGGAAATGGACATCCGGAGTCTCCTGCGTGGGATTCGCCGTCGCGGTTCCCGCCGAGATACACAAAGCCGAGATAGCCATGGCGGCCACCGCAGCGCCCTTACGAAACATCACTGTCGTCTCAACTCTCGATTTCCTTGTGGCAGCGTGGGTTCGCAGCCGACAAAAGGTCGGAGAAGTTGTCGAACCAGTTCCTGATATGACGCACAACACATACCGACAGGAGGAGCGCGATCGCCGAGACCCGCTGTCACCCGTGCCGACGGTCACGGCCCCAGCTTCTGGGTCAGCTCCGCTCACGCTGTGACTTCGCAGTGAACCACGCCGATGGTAGCGGGCCAACGCGCCGGGGACGGACACCACGTTGAACAGCAGATTGCCCATACTCACCCTGAGAGCTACTATAGCCGCCCGCGTCGCATTCCCGGGGCAGATCCAGTAGCAGCATGCGGGATTGCCAGTCGCCGATGGGGCGGGTCACTTACAACTCTATGCGGCGGTTAGGTGCCCGTCGCTGACCGCTCGTCTCGGGTTGACATACCCGGAACTCAATCTGCGCGAGTTTGTTTGCTCTACCAACGCACGCTCAAGGGATACATTGCCGTGCAGACTATTTCGCAGCAGATGAGCCGTCGCGGCCAGCGGCGGTCTACTGGTTCGCCGGGCACGGGCGGTGGTCAGAGCAGGAGATGGAAGATGTCGAAGGCGATGTTCCATTCGGCGGTCCCGGGGTTCTTACGGTCCGGTTCGATCGTGACGAATGTGTGCGCCAGCGCCACGCTCAAGCCTCCGGCAATCAGCGGCAGTCGCTGCTCGGTCGCCTCGGAAAGGGCCATGTCCAACGGCGGCCGGGCCGCCAGTTGATCGAGCACAGACTGTAGTTCGATCTCCTCATCCAGTTTCTCGAACCGGTGGATGCTCTCCTGCAGTCCCTTGGTGATCGGCAGGTCCCACGGTTCGATCACGTCCCTCAGGTTTGCCTTTGCCGAGGCCTTGCCGATGAGGATCAGATCGTAGATCTTGTCGTCGATGAAATCCGTGTAGCGCTTGACGTCGTTCCGGTCGACTTGCAGGCCGGCCGCTGCCCGGAAGAATTGCTGGAATTTCACGGTACCCATCACTGGCATGTCGTCAGCTCCTGTCGAAGTATTCATGGATTTGGCGAACCGCCATCGCTCCCTCACCGACAGCGGAGGCGACACGTTTCACGGAGCCGGTGCGGACGTCACCGGCAGCGAACAGGCCGGGCAGGCTTGTTTCGAGCGTCCTCGACGGCCGGTCGCCAGTCCGCCGGTTGCCGTCCTCACGGGCGTAGACCGCGTCCATGCCCGTGAGGACGAAGCCGTGGTCGTCGAGTGCGATCGCGTCGGCCAGCCACCCGGTGTGCGGCACCGCCCCGATGAAGACGAACAGTGCGTGTACCCGGAGGGTGTCCTGTTCGCCCGTGTGATTGTTCTCGACCACAATCCGGTCGAGGTACTTCTCGCCGTGGACCTCTCGAATCTCGGTATTCCGGTGGACGGTCACGCGTGGATGGCGTTCGATCTGGTCGACGAGGTACCGGGACATGCTCTTTCCGAGGTCACCGCCGCGGATGAGCAGGTGAACCTGGGAGACACGGTCCGCGAGAAAGACGGTGGCCTGTCCGGCGGAGTTTCCGCCGCCGACGATGGCCACCGGGTCGGTGCCGCACATCCGCGCTTCCTGATGGGTTGCGGCGTAGTACACGCTCGTCCCCTCCAGCACCTCGATTCCCGGAACCGCCAACTTGCGATATCGCGCCCCGGTGGCGAGCACGACGGCCCGGCCGCGAACCGTGCCGCCGTCCGCCAGCCGGAGCACGTGGTGGCCGTCCTCGGACCCCAAACCGCTCACCTCCGCCGACACCAGGATTCGGGCGCCGAACTTGCCGGCCTGGATCACGGCTCGCTCCGCCAATTCGGCGCCGGAGATCCCTGCCGGGAAGCCGAGGTAGTTCTCGATCCGTGAGGAGGTACTGGCCTGGCCGCCTGCGGCGAACGACTCCAGTGTCACCGTGTTCAACCCGTCCGAGGCGCCGTACACGGACGCGGCCAGACCGGCCGGTCCCGCACCCACCACGACGAGGTCGAACACGTCCTGGGCTGCGTCGTGGACCGAGTCCGGGACCGGAAGCCCGACGATGCGGGCGAGTTCCGCATTCGTGGGATTGCGCAGCACCTTCTCGCCGTGCCAGATCACGACGGGGGTGTCCTCGGGGGCGACGTCCAGGCTGCGCAGCAGCTGCTCCGCCCGTTCGTCCTGCTCCACATCGATCCATCTGTGGGGCAATCGGTTTCGAATGGCGAACTGCCGAAGCCGCAACGTATCCGGTGAATAGCAGGAGCCGATGATCCGGAATCCCGAACCGAGCCCGATCAGCAGGTGCCGGCGCACCAGGTAGGCGCGCAGGATGAGATCGCTGAGCACGGGATCGTGGGAAACCAGCTCGCGCACCCGGTCGGCCGGGACGACGAGTATCTCGCCGTCCTCGATCGCCTCGGCGGTGAAGAACGCCACCTGGCCTTCCAGCAGTCCTAGCTCGCCCAGGAATCGGCCGGGACCATGCACGCGCAGTAACCGGCGTTCGCCGTCTCCGTCGCCCTCGTCGATGATCGCGACCTTGCCCGAGAGGATGACGAAGAAGTCGTTGCTGGGTTCGCCCTCTCGGATCAGCACCTCGCCGGGGCGAACCGCTCGACGCGTGCCACCGACCTCGAGTGTCGCGACCTGGTCGTCCGTCAGCCGCGGGTATCCTCCGAGCTCATCCGGAGTCTCGTCGAGCGGCGGAATGTCGCGGACGGGAGCGGCGCCCTCAGACGAAGTTCTGGTCGACATAACACCAGCGCCAATCTTCACCTGGCTCCATCGACTGGACGATCGGATGGCCGATGGCGTGAGCGTGCGCGCTCGCGTGCTTGCCCGGCGAGGAGTCGCAGCAACCGACGTGTCCGCACGTCAGGCACAGCCTCAGATGTACCCACGGGGTGCCGAGGCGAAGACATTCCTCGCAGCCCTGCGGAGTCCGGGGTACGACGGGACGGATCGCGGTCACGTGTGGGTCAACATGGACAGATGTCATGGCTTCGTCTCCTTGCCTGCTTTTTCCGAAAGCGCCTGGTCGAGCCATGTGCGCAGTTGTGGTACCGGAGCGGCGCCCGCCTGACGAGCCAGGATCTCGCCTCGGTCCATCACCAGCAGAGTCGGTACGGCGCGGACGGTGAATCGTTCGGCCGTCCTGGGCGCAGCATCCACGTCGATCTTCACCAGCTTGATTCGACCCGCGCGTTCCCTGGCGAGCTGCTCGAGCGCCGGACTGACCATGCGGCACGGGCCGCACCACGTCGCCCAGAGGTCGACGAGCACAGGCACCGAGGATTTCTCGGCGACCTCCGCGAAGTCGTCGTCCCCTGCCGAGGCGATCCAGGGCAGCGGCTCGTGGCAGTTCCCGCAGCGCGGTTTTCCTTCCCCGGCCGCCGCCACCCTGTTGACCTTGCCGCAGTTCGGGCACTTCACCATTTCGGATCCCACGACGGCACCTCTTCTCAGGCCGCCGCGACGGCGGGTTCCGCATACGCGACGGCGAGTTCGTCGCCGTCCACCGTGACACGGATGGTGCCACCCGGTTCGATCTCGCCGCGCAACAGCGCACGACCTATCTTGGTCTCCACCTCGTGGGCGATGTACCGCCGCAGCGGCCGCGCGCCGTAGACCGGGTCGAAACCGTGTTCGGCGATGAGCCGGCGCGCTTCCGGCGTGATATCCAGATGTATTTGCCGCTGCGACAATCTGTTGCGAAGATCGGTGAGTTGTAGCTCGACGATGTGCTCGATCTGGGGCAGCGTGAGCGGGGTGAACAACACGATGTCGTCGACCCGGTTGAGGAATTCGGGACGGAAGTGCCCGCGCAGCTCGGCCAGCACGCGCTCCCGGGCATCCGGTTTGATCTCGCCGTCGGCTGTGACTCCCTCGAGGAGATACAGGGATCCGATGTTGGAGGTCATGATGATCACCGTGTTCCGGAAATCGACCTGCCTGCCCTGAGAATCGGTGATCCGGCCGTCGTCGAGCACCTGCAGCAGGGTATTGAAGACGTCGGCGTGGGCCTTCTCGATCTCGTCGAAGAGCACCACGGAGTACGGCTTGCGGCGTACCGCCTCGGTGAGCTGGCCGCCCTCGTCGTAGCCGACGTACCCGGGGGGCGCACCGATGAGCCTGCTCACCGTGTGCCGCTCTTGGTACTCGCTCATGTCCAGGCGCACCATGTTGTCTTCGCTGTCGAAGAGGGCACTGGCCAGCGTCTTTGCGAGCTCGGTCTTTCCCACGCCCGTCGGGCCCAGGAAGATGAACGAACCGATCGGCCGGCGTGGGTCACGGATACCCGACCTCGCCCGGATCACCGCGTCTGCGACCAGTTGCACCGCCTCGTCCTGACCGACGACCCTCTCGTGCAAAATCTCGTCGAGCTTCAACAGCTTCTCCCGCTCGCCTTCCTGCAGCCGGGCGACCGGGATACCCGTCCACGCGGCCACGATCTCTGCGATCTCGTCTTCGGTGACCACCTCACGCAGCAACGGATTCCGGCCCTGCCTGGTGGCCAGTTGCTCCTCCGCCGCCCTGAGTCTGCGTTCCAGCTCGGTGATCTCGCCGTATCGCAACTCGGCGGCCCGGTTGAGGTCGTAGTTGCGCTCGGCCTCCTCGGCCTCGTGGCGCAACCGTTCCAGCTCTCCCCGCAGCTCCTGCACCCGCCGGATCGCCTGCCGCTCGGCCTCCCACTGAGCGTGCCTGGCGTCGGCCTCGGCCCGTAGGTCGGCCAGCTCCTTGCGCAGCTCTTCGAGGCGCGCCTTGCTGGCCGCGTCCGTTTCCTTGGACAGCGCGGCTTCTTCGATCTCCAGCCGGGTCACCTTCCGGGTGAGCTCGTCGAGTTCGGCGGGCATCGAGTCGATTTCGGTGCGTTGCCGAGCGCATGCCTCATCGACCAAGTCGATCGCCTTGTCCGGAAGGAAGCGGTCGGTGATGTACCGGTGCGAGAGGGTCACGGCGGCGACCAGGGCGCCGTCCTTGATCTTCACGCCGTGAAACACCTCGAGGCGTTCCCGAAGTCCGCGCAGAATCGAGATCGCATCCTCGACACTGGGCTCGTCGACGAGAACGGTCTGGAAGCGACGCTCCAGTGCCGCATCGGATTCGATGTGCTTGCGATATTCGTCGAGAGTGGTGGCGCCGATCATGTGTAGTTCGCCGCGGGCGAGCATCGGCTTGAGCATGTTGCCGGCATCGAGAGACCCGTCGCCGCCGACTGATCCCGCGCCCACAACGGTATGTAGCTCGTCGACGAACAACAGGATGCGCCCCTCTGCCGCCTTCACCTCCGACAGCACCGCTTGCAGTCGCTCCTCGAACTCGCCGCGGTACTTCGCGCCGGCCACCAGGGAACCCATGTCGAGCGAGAAGATCGTCTTGTCGCGCAGGCCCTCGGGCACGTCGCCGCGGACGATCCGCTGGGCGAGGCCCTCGACGATCGCGGTCTTACCGACGCCGGGGTCGCCGATCAGCACCGGATTGTTCTTCGTCTTCCGGCTCAGGATCTGAGTTACCCTGCGGATCTCGGCATCTCGGCCGATGACCGGATCGAGATTGCCTGCCCTGGCCTCGGAGACGAGATCGCGTCCGTACTTCTCCAGCGCCTCATAGGCCCCCTCCGGGGTCGCCGAGGTGACACGCTGGTGGCCGCGCACGGTGGTCAAGACGGTGAGGAAGGACTCTCGCGTGACCCCATGACTGGCGAGGACCCTGCCTGCCGCAGTGGCCGACCCCTCCTCGGAGAGGGCCATCACGAGATGCTCCACCGACACGTAGGAATCCTTGAGTCGCTTCGCCTCCCGTTCCGCCGCGTCGAGCAGCCTGGCCAGGCGCTGGGTGATCATCACCTGACCGGGCGTCGCACCCGGGCCGCTGACCTTCGGCCTACGCGACAGTTCACGTTCCAGATCGGATCGCAGGGCATCGACGTTGGCGCCGGCCTGCTCGAGCAGTCGGGGTACCAGCCCTTCCCGCTGATCGACCAACGCGAGCAGCAGGTGCTCTCCGTCGACCTCGGTGTGACCCATTCTGGTCGCTACATTCTGGGCTTCCTGCAGGGCTTCTCGTGACTTTTCAGTCAGGCTGCCGGTGTCCATGGGGTGCCCTCCTTCCGCGGGAAGCTGCTTCGAGTTTCTCGATTCGATCCAGCAGATCGAGTACGAGCCCGATTGCCGAGTAGTTCAGGCCCAGACCGGTCCGCAGCCGTTGGATGCGGGCGGCATGGGCCACTTCGGATGGTTGGAACGACATCTCGCCGCCGGCGTCTCGGTGGGCGTCGAGCAGGCCGAGCGCCACAAGCCTTCGTGCCAGGTCCGGGTGTAGCCCGGTACGTTCGGCGAAGGCATCTGGCGACAATCCGGGACGGCGAACCAATACGTACCGGGTGACCGGGGTCGGGGTGCTCATGTATCTTTCCTCGGATCGAAGTTCGATTCGGTGGCCAACTGCTCGAACAGCTCACGTTCGCGTGCTGTCGGTTTCGACGGCACCATCACCTTGATCTCGGCGTAGAGATTGCCGTTGGGGCCACGCGGATTGGGCATTCCTTCTCCGCGCAGCCGCAGCTTCCTTCCCGTCGACGAGCCCGGCGCCACTTTGACTTTCGCCTCGCCACCCGGGGTGGGAACGACGACGGTCGACCCGAGCACCGCCTCCCATGGCGATACGGGCAGGTCCACGTAGATGTCGCGACCCTGTATCCGGAAGCGGGAATGCGGCTTGATGCGCACCACGAGGTACAGATCCCCGGGCGGCGCGTCACCGTTGCTCCGCCCGCCTTGCCCGGCCAGCCGGATTCGCTGGCCGTCCAGGACACCGGCGGGAATGTCGACGTCGTACTGGCGTCCGTCCAGTCTGAGTGTGCGTTTGCCGCCCCGATACGCCTGTTCCAGAGTCAGTTCCAGTTCCGCTTCCTGGTCGGCCCCGGGAATCGGCCCGTACCCGCCGGCGCCGCCGAACATCTGCCCGAAGAGGTCCTCGAAGTCGACGGCGCCCTCGCCACCGAAACCTCGACCGAAGTGCACCCTTCTGCCCCCGCCGCCGTACCCACCGGCGCCGGCCCGGACCCGTTCGTCGTAGTCCTCGGGCACACGCCGGAAGTCCGCACCGAATCGGTCGTAACGTTTCCGGGTGTCCGGGTCGGACAACACCTGGTAGGCCTCGTTGGCCTCCTTGAACTTGTCCTCCGCAGTGGGGTCCTTGTTCACGTCGGGGTGATACTTGCGCGCCAGCTTGCGGTACGCCTGCTGGATTTCGTCGGTGCCTGCGCCGCGCGGGACACCGAGCACTTCGTAGTAGTCACGCGCCATCGGTGCTCACCCCTCGGGTCGGCTGACGACCACCGAGGCGGGACGTAACTGCCGACCGTCCTCTCCATAGCCCGGGCGCAAGACCTCGATCACGGTCCCGGAGGGAACGTCCGGTTGGGCCACCACGCTGACCACTTCGTGTAGCTCCGGGGAGAACGGCACACCGACCTCGTCGTGGCGCTCGAAGCCGAACTGCGCCAGCACCTGCACCGCCTGGTCCCGGATCGCCTTCACGCCCTCGACGACGGCCTGGGGATCGCTGCCAGCATGGGCCAGCGCGAGCTCCAAATTGTCCAGCACCGGGAGCCACGCAGCGGATACCTTCGCCACCTCCGCGGCGCGGGCACGGTCCAGATCCTTGGCAAACCGCTTGCGCAGGTTGTCCAGATCTGCAAGGGCCCTGCGCCAGCGGTCCTCGAGTTGAGCCAGCTCGGCCCCCGTGTCGGTGCGATCCGGCGCCGTCTCGGTCTGATCCCCGTCGGTAGCCGACTCGGTCGTCGAATGATCTGCGGACCTTTCCATCGTGTGCCTCAGCTTCGATCGAATTCGGCGTCGATCACGTCGTCGTCATCCGACGACGCCGCTTCTCCGCCGCCTGCCCGGTGTCCGTCTCCGCCGCCGGACTGGACCGGTGCGAGCCCGTAGAGCAGCTGCTGCAGCTCCGAGGTGAGTGGCTCTACCTCCGCGGGGGAAGCATTGTCTTCCACAGCTTTCCTGGCATCGGCGATCAGCATCTCGGCGCGTGCCTTGTCGTGCGGTGGAGCACTGTCACCGAGTTCGGCGAGTCGCCGTTCCACTTGATAGGCAACCGAATCCAGCGCGTTGCGCGCGTCGACCGCCTTTCGCAGCGCCTCGTCCTCGGCGCGGTTCCGTTCGGCCTCCGCGAGCATGCGCTCGACCTCACTCTGGTCCAGATTGCTCTGCTCGCTGATCGTGATGCTCTGCTCCTTACCGGTGTCCTTGTCGCGGGCGGTGACGTGGAGAATGCCGTTGGCGTCAATGTCGAACGTGACTTCGACTTGGGCCTCGCCACGGGGTGCGGGGCGGATGCCTTCCAGCCGGAAGCGACCGAGCACCCGGTTGTCGGCGGCGCGTTCGCGTTCGCCCTGCAGGACCACGACATCCACTGCGGGCTGATTGTCTTCCGCGGTGGCGAACACTTCACTGCGCCGGACCGGGATCGTCGTGTTGCGCTCGATGATCTTGGTCATCACCCCGCCCTGGGTCTCGACGCCGAGGGACAGCGGGGTGACATCGAGCAACAGCACATCGGAGACCTCGCCCTTGAGCACGCCCGCCTGGACTGCGGCACCGAGCGCCACGACCTCGTCCGGGTTGACGCTCATGTTGGGGTCCTTGCCGCCGGTGAGCCGGCGAACCAGCGCCTGCACCGCCGGAATACGTGTCGAACCACCGACCAGAATCACCTCGTCGATGTCGTTGGCGGTGACCTTGGCGTCACTCATCGCCTGCTTCACCGGGTCGAGGCAGCGTTCCACCAGATCCGCCGTCAGATCCTCGAATTTCGATCGCATGATCGTGGTGGTGAGGTGCTTGGGACCGTTCGCGTCAGCGGTGACGAAGGGCAGGTTGACCTGGGCCTGCGTCACCGAGGACAGCTCGACCTTGGCTTTCTCCGCTGCCTCGAAGAGGCGCTGCAACGCCTGGGCGTCTTTGCGCAGATCGATGTTCTCCGCCCGTTGAAATTCGTCGGCGAGGTAGTCCACCAGACGTCGGTCGAAGTCGTCGCCGCCGAGGTGGGAGTCGCCGGCCGTGGCACGAACCTCGACCACTCCCTCGCCGACGTCGAGCAGGCTCACATCGAAGGTGCCGCCGCCGAGGTCGAAGACCAGTACGGTCTCGTGGGTCTGCTTGTCCATGCCGTATGCCAGTGCCGCGGCGGTCGGCTCGTTGATGATTCGCAAAACCTCGAGGCCCGCGATCCGGCCGGCGTCCTTGGTGGCGTTGCGCTGCGCGTCGTTGAAGTACGCGGGAACGGTGATGACCGCTTCTTTGACCTTCTCACCGAGGAACTTGCTCGCGTCGTCGACGAGCTTGCGCAGCACGAGGGCACTGATCTCCTCCGGCGCGTACTTCTTGCCCCGCACGTCGAAGCGAGCCTCACCGTTGTCACCCGGCACGACGTCGAAACTGACCGCTTTGGCCTCCTCGGAGACCTCGTCGTAGTGACGTCCGATGAAGCGTTTCGCGGAGTATATTGTGCCCTTCGGATTCAAGATCGCCTGCCGTCGGGCGAGCTGACCCACCAGCCGCTCCCCGCTCTCGGTGAAGGCCACCACCGACGGCGTCGTCCGCGCTCCCTCGGCATTGGAGATCACCCCCGGCTCGCCGCCTTGCCAGCTTGCGATGACCGAGTTCGTGGTGCCCAGGTCGATACCTACAGCGGTCGCCATGACTCATTCCTTTCGATCGGTCCGGCCGGTGAGCAGGCGAACGGCTTCGTCCGTGACCTCGACGTCGGCAAGGACTTCGTAGTGACGTGGTTGTAATGACTGGATTGAGGTGAAGTCGCGCCGACCGCCCCGCAGCGCGTACATGAATAGGCCGAGCAGGACGCCGACAACAGCGCCGAACACCAGCCCGTAGCAGGCGAGCACGAGGCCGATGAGCAACGGCTGGACCCAGTCGAGTAATCCGAAGATCCAGCCGAACAGTGCGCCGTCAGCGCACCCGCGGCGGCGCCTCGCAAAGCGGCCCAGCCGTAGTTCAATCGGCCGACGACCTGCTCGGCCAGCTCGATGTCGCGTCCGCCGACGGCCAGTTCGTCGACTGTTGAATGCTGGTCGGAGAGGTAGTCGACGGCGCTTTCAGCGTCGGCGTAGTCGTCGAACGTTGCCATTACCTGGCGGGCAGGTTGGTTCAGACGTATCGGCGAGGTTCCGCGATCGGACTCTGACATCACGCCCCCTGGGCGTCGATGATTCGGTGTTCGCCGAGCCTGCGTGAACCAGTTCGGCGTCTGGCCGGTCGGTCAACCGCTTGAACTCACGGACGGCTCAACCGCTGAAAGTTCTTCATCCGCCTGTAGGCGTCGACAGAACGGGAGGCGGTGGCGTCCACACCCCGGCTGGGGCATAGGAGTGCCGGAACCCGCTCGAGGCGGCCGGTGCGCGCACTCCGGGCATCAGCCACTACTTCAGTGCTTCCACGAGTAGAACTCCGATACGAAAGATCGGGACTGCTGAGCGGTGTGACAAGGTCCCAGCAGGTCGGAAGTGGAAGCCAACTACGCCACACAGTGTAGCCACGGGAGCACCGGGAGTCACGGCTCCGTGCCCGCTCGCGCCAGGAACAGCGGTCACCTGCGCGAGGACTTCACCGACGAGGCATCGTCATCTGTTGCGCTCACCTCGTCGTTGCGCACCGAGAATCCGACAGGTTCGGCGGACTCGCGTACCAAAGTTCGCGGTCAGGTGGGTGACGCGGTTCTGTCGAGCTTTCGGGGGGCTGTTTCCAGTCGGTGGTTCAGAGCTTGTTGGCGAGCACGTCGAGGTTGCTGATTTCGGGCGGCGCGGCGAAGAGTTCGTCGGCGCGTTCGCCGAGGGCCTTGCCGACCGGCCCATTGAGATGTGTTTCGCGGGCGGCCTGGTCTGGGAATGCGTCGACGATGCCGAACGTCGAGGGGCCGAACCGTACCGCGAGCCAGGGCTTCGTGCCGGGCTCCTGCTCGACGAGTGGCAGCGCCGATCGGAGGAATTCCACGACCGCGTTTTCCTTGCCGGGTTTGGCTTCGAGTCGGACCAGCAGCGCCTTGGTGGCCATGGCGGGTCTCCTGTTCGAGGTGGTGGACATTATCCAGCATCACATCATCGACCGGTGAAGAGAAGGAGCCGAGCCCACAAATCAATCACCAATCTCGACCCCCTAGCGATCGCGGAGCCGAAAGAGGAGACTCCAGGGTGGAGAACGCGACGCCTGGAATGCACCCACTGCTTGTTGTTCATGACGCGAAACATGGTGGTGTGCCTTAGTTTTGGTGTGTTCTTCCGTTGCGTGCGCTGTCGCCTCGGCTGCTCTAGCAGAACGGTTCGTTCGGTCTGTCGCGCACACGTAACCGCCTGTGGCCGCCGGGCGTCGACCGGAAACGCCGCATGTCAGGAGTATCGAGATGAAAGCGCTTGTGTACGACGGACCCCGTGAGGTTCATGTGAAGGATGTGCCCGATGCGAGGATCGAGCAGCCGACCGATGTGCTGGTAAAGATCACCAGCACCAACATTTGCGGGTCGGATCTACACATGTATGAGGGCCGCACCGATCTGGAGCCCGGGATGGTCCTCGGTCACGAGAACCTGGGGATCGTCGCCGAGGTGGGCAATGCGGTGGTAAAGGTCACCTCCGGGGACCGGGTGTGCCTGCCGTTCAACATTGGTTGCGGTTTCTGCCGAAACTGCGAGGAAGGGTTGACCGCGTTCTGCCTGACGGTGCATCCGGATCCGAAGATGGCGGGCGCCGCGTATGGTTTCGCCGGGATGGGACCGTTCTGGGGCGGACAGGCCGAGTATTTGCGGGTGCCGTTCGGCGACTTCAACTGTCTGCGGCTGCCTGAGGATGCTCAGGACAAAGAAAACGACTATGTGATGCTGGCGGACATTTTCCCGACCGGTTGGCACTGCACCCGTCTGGCCGATATGCAGCCCGGCGATTCGATGGTGGTCTACGGGGCCGGCCCTGTGGGCTTGATGGCGGCATATTCGGCGATGATCCAGGGCGCGAGCAAGGTGATGATAGTGGACCGCCATCCAGACCGGTTGCGCCTGGCCGAGCAGATCGGCGTCATACCGATCGACGACTCGAAGGGCGACCCGGTAGAGCAGGTGCTGGAGCAGACCAACGGGCACGGCGCCGACAAGGGTTGTGAGTGCGTCGGCTATCAGGCCCATGACCCGCAGGGAAATGAGGATTCGGCGATGACCATGAACCGGCTGGTCGATTCGGTGCGGTTCACCGGGCACATCGGCGTGGTAGGCATCTTCTTGCCACAAGACCCCGACGCGCCCGACAAGCTGGAGAAGAAGGGCAAGATCGCCTTCGACATGGGCAAGTTCTGGTTCAAGGGTCAAAAGGCCGGAACCGGGCAGGCCAACGTAAAGCACTACAACCGCCAGCTTCGTGACCTGATCCATGAAGGCCGGGCCAAACCGTCGTGGATCGTCTCTCACGAACTCCCGCTGGCTGAGGCCGAGTCCGGCTACCAGCATTTCGATGCCCGCGACGACGGATGGACCAAGGTCGTAATGCATCCGTGAGGCGGCCCGGACCGATAGGAGCGCAACGATGGCGAATGCACTGCAGGGCAAGCAGTTCGCGAAGACCGGGACAGGTGCGTGATGACAATGAACCAGACCTCGGTGTCCCTCGACGACGCGCAGCGGGTGATTGCCGCCGGGCAGGCCAAAGCCGCCGAGATCGAATCGCCGTCGAATATTGCGGTGGTCGATGCCGGCGGCAACCTCGTAGCCCATGTGCGGATGGACGGCGCATGGATCGCCAGCATCGACATCTCGATCAACAAGGCCTTCACCGCCCGAGCGCTGGACATCTCGACCGAGGACCTCGCGGCCGATGCGGGTCCGGGCAAGCAGTTCTACGGGATACATACCTCCAACGGTGGGCGCATCATGATCTTCGCCGGCGGTGTGCCGCTGCGGCGCAACGGCCAAGTCGTCGGGGCGGTCGGCGTCAGCGGCGGCACCGGAGAGCAGGACAAGGCTGTCTCCGAGGCAGCCGCAACGGCGATGTGAGCAGGGAACTACGTCGACACGGCACCGTCGCGGACAGCCTGACAAAGCGGCCCCGCTGCCCGCCGGCCGCACCGCGATTTTCGGCCACGGCCGGAAGAGAAAGGCGTTTGATGGTGTGCCTGCGGTTCCGTCATCGGCTGCGGTCCAGCTTGTGGATCACGCCGTTGCTATGCGTGCTGGCCTCGATCGGGCTGTCGTTCGTGACCGTGGCGATCGATCGGCAGTTCGGCGATCGGCTGATCCCGGTGGCGATCACGGGCTCGGCGGACGCGGTGTCCAACATCCTCAGCACCATCGCCGCCGCGATGGTCACCCTGACCACGCTCGTGCTCACGGTGACGACGGTGGCCGTCCAGCTCGCGATGGGCCAGTTCTCGCCGCGCATCGTGCGGGCGTTGCTCCAGGACCGCAGCAGCCAGCTGGCCTACGGGCTGTTCGCCTCGACGTTCATCTTCGCGATCCTCGCGATCCGCGAAGTCAACGCCGTGGGCGAGGGTACGGTGCCAGGCCTGACCGTGTCGGTGGCCTACCTGCTGATGCTGGCCAGCATCGCCACGTTGTTCCTCTACATCCACCATTCGGGAAACGCGCTGCGCGCCTCTGGCCTGATCGACCTGGTCGGCGATCATCTGCACGAGCAGCTGGACCGCAAGTACCCAGCGAAGGGGCCGCCGCACGCCCAGCCTGATGTCGTGGTCTCGCCCGAACCGGGGCTCGTTATCGACCTGGATCGTCCCGCGCTGGTCGCAGCAGCGTCCGAGGCCGGCTGCGTGATGGAGATGGTCCCCCTCATGGGCGACTTCGTACCAGCAGGCGCGCCACTGTTCCGCGTGCACGGCGACCCCGTCCGTCTCGACCACGCCCGTGTCGCAGGCCTCGTCGTCCTCGCCGCGGAGCGGACTCACGGCGATGACCCGGCGTACGGCTTCCGCAAGCTGGTCGACATTGCCGAGCGTGGTCTGGCCCAACCGTTCACCGACCCGACCACCGCCGTGATGGTGATCGACCGACTGCACGACTGCCTGCGGCAGCTCGCCAACCGCGACTTCCCCTCCGGCCGGCACCACGACGACGGCGGCGAGGTTCGGCTCATCGAGCGCACGCTCAGCTGGGCGGGCTACGTCCGGCTCGCGTTCGACGAGCTCTGCCTCGCCGGAGCCGCCTCCCCCCAGGCATCGCGCCGGTTACGCGCCGCACTGGAAGACCTCCTGACGGTCGCACCACCCGAGCGGCACCCACCGCTCGAGCGGCAGCTCGACGTGCTCGTCGCCGCCGTACACCGCAGTTACGACGACCAGCGCGACCGACGTGCGGCGCTGGTCGCCGATCAGCAGGGCATCGGTTCGGGCGCCGACCTCGCAGCGGAGTCCGAGGCGGCGACCAAGCGCGCCGGCGCGGGAACATGATCGACAGGATGTACGGCGTGCAGAAAAACCCTACCCGTGATGCAGAAAAATCTGTATCGCAGGGTGTAGACATTCGGGAGGGCGGGGTGTACTTTATCTTTCGTTGGAGATGAGATGTCTGGTTGGCCGGGCAGGTGAACTGCACCGGAAGCAAGATCCACATCCCCTCCGGCGGAGAAGAGAATCCGGTGCAGTCGGCCGGACCGCCGGAGGGGATGACGAACTTTCGCAGACAGGTCCGGCAACTCAGGAGGTGGTGACTGAACAGCTCTTCCCAGATTCCGCGTCCCGGGCTGTTGCCGGGCGTGGTTCCCGCGGTCGGCTCTACCGCCCGACCGGCGGGATCGACGTGAAAACCCCCTCGATCCCAGGCCCCGGCGCACCACGCGCCGGGGCCTGACGACGTTGACCCCAGAGGTGTTGTGCAGCAATCGAACGACCCCACCGACCCGACCGACGCTTCCAGTGCCGCCGACCGGCTGGATGACGAGGACTACCCCGCCTACAGCATGGGTAGGGCCGCGGAAGTCCTCGGCGTCACCCCCGCCTTCCTGCGCGGCCTGGACGCCGCCGACCTGCTGACACCGCAGCGTTCACCGGGCGGGCACCGCCGCTACTCCCGCTCCCAGTTGCGGATCGCCGCGCGGGTCCGCGCGCTGGTCGATGCGGGCACACCGCTAGAGGCAGCGTGCCGCATCACCGTCCTCGAAGACCAACTCGCCCAAGCCCACGAGCTCAACGCCGAACTCACCCGGCAAAACCCGCCCGCGCCGGACCACGGCAGCTGAGCTCCGATCAGCCGGGGCCGCGGGTGCCGAGTTCGGCCCACACCGTCTTGCCGCCGCCGTGGTAGTCCACACCCCAGCAGGTGGCCAGCTGATCGACCAGGATCAACCCGCGCCCACCCGTGTGATCCGGTCGGCGGATCCGCGCAGGCACGGGCGAAGCATCGTCGACCTCCACACGCAACCAGCCGCCGTGGTCGGCCACCATCAACCGGCAACCACGCGGGGCGCGGGCATGCACGACAGCGTTGCCGGCCAACTCGTCACACACCTGCACCGCGTCCTCCACCCCGATACCGGCGAGCGGGGCGAGCAGGCGCCGCACCGCAGCCCGCAGCTGCCCCAACGACACAACCTCGAGATCCCACTCGACAACAGCGCCTTTGGCGCGCGCCTGATCCAGTGTCGAAATTCCCACTCTGCACCCCTCCTTCCGCTCGCTCAGTACCGGCCTCTACGCGGACAGCACTACATCGGCGACATACCCTCACCACACCCCGGCGAAAACACCGCATCCACGCTGACTGCGGACCGTGTGAGGTGTTGGGAATCGTTCGGTTCTCCGGTACCCCGCATCGATCGGGAGTGCAGAGCACGGCCTGGTCCCGCCAGCCCGCCGCACACCCGGCGTGACCGGCTGCGGTCCCGCGGTCCACATCCGAGGACAAGTCCCGCTTCGCGGGGTTGCCGAGCGGGGCGAATACCCGCACGGGTCGGCGCCGGGACGGGAATCGTCTGCGGCGGTCGGTCTCGGCGTGACGTTCAGCCGTCCGCAGCCCGTAGGCCCGGCCCTCCGATCACTGCGTGAGGCGAGCGAACGGCGACGGTTGTGGCATAGTGAGAGGTTGAGTACGGGCTTTTCACCAAGAATTTGCTCGGCTCACTACAGAAAAGAAGTTGTTTACAGCATGGCTCAAGGCAGTGTGAAGTGGTTCAACGGTGAAAAAGGCTTCGGCTTCATCGCTCAGGACGGAGGCGGCCCGGACGTCTTCGTGCATTACTCGGCCGTGAGCGGCTCGGGTTACAAATCCCTCGACGAGGGTCAGCGTGTCGAGTTCTCGGTGGAACAGGGCCAGAAGGGTCCTCAAGCCCAGGACGTCCGCGCCATCTGATTCCGCGCGCTCGCGTTTGTTTGTGAAGAGCTTCGCACCGAGGTCGGTGCGAAGCTCTTTTCGTTGAACCTCGTTCAGCACCGTGTTTGTACAGGTGACGGATGCTCAGCGATGGCTGGGCCCGCCGGTCAGTCGATGCCTTCGATGATGCGGAAGTCGCGCTCGATGCCGTCGGGTAGGGCCACCAGCGCCTTCTGGTATGCCTCGCTCTCGTATGCCGCGACGGCCTGTTCAAAGCTGTCGAACTCGATCAGAACTACGCGTTGCGTGATTCCGGCCTCGTGGGCGACGACTCGACCGCTACGGGACAGGACGCGCCCGCCCCCAGCCTGGACAGCCGGACGGGCCAGCTTGTTGTATGCAGTCAGCCTCTCAGGGTCGGAAATGGCGGGGTAGACGCTGACCCAGTAGCCCTTAGCCATGGAAACCTCCTGTGTTCGGCCGGACACGTCCGACTTCGAGTCGATATTCAGATCGATCGATCCCGGCGACGGGTACTGCGGTCAGCCGAATCGTCATATGCGCAGGTTAGGGCTTGATGCGCGGTCGAGGGAAAGACCGGTACGCGATAGACTCAGAACGGATCGTTATCAATCGGCGGGGAGGGCATGTGGCGCCGGATACGGTGAGCCTGCGGTACTTTCTGGTGCTGGCGCAGGAGTTGAACTTCACCCGCGCGGCCACACGGATCGGGATCGCACAGCCCGCACTCAGCGCCCGGATGCGCCGATTGGAGGCGGAACTCGGTACTGCCCTGCTGGTTCGCAACACGCGTAGCGTCGTATTGACCACGGCCGGTGCGGCTTTGGCGGAGTCCGCGCCGCCCGCGCTGGCGGCGCTGGACCGGGCATGGGACATCGCCCGGAATGCGGGGGCCGGTGAACTGGGCACGCTCCGCATCGGATACAGCCTCAGCGCGGGGGCCGAGACGGCACCGGCCCTGGTGGACAGGCTCATTCGCAGCAGCCCGGGACTCGAGGTCGGCGCGGTCCCGATGGCGACACCGGAGATCTCTCCCGCGGTCGCCGACGGCCGCATCGATGCGGGGATCACCCGCGGTGAACAGCCGGGTCGTGGCGTGCGCCGGTTCCTGCTGCGGCGTGTGCGCGTCGGGGTCCAATTGGCACAGCATCATCCGCTGGCCGAACATCCGGAGATCGAGATCGCCGATGCGGCCGCGTATCCGCTGCGACTCCCCGACCGCGCGGCCAATCCCGTGATCCACGATCAGCTGTCCGCACTTTTCCGCGAGATCCGGCCGACCCCCCGATTCCACACGCTCGCAGTCTCTTTCGACATGTCTCAGCGCGACCTACGCGACGGGCTCACCCTCGCCCCGGCCGGAGAAACCGCGGTCACGGCACAACCAGCCGGTCTCACCTGGCGACCGCTGCGGGGCGCGCCCAGCCTGACGCTCCACCTGGTCCTCCCACGCGAGCAGTCGCCGCTACACCGCCGCATCCGTGCCGTCGCCAAAACCCTGGCGCACGAGCTGAACTGGCTGCCGAACTGACGCGCACCAGGTCGCGCAGAGCGCGTCCCATGCCTTCACCGCGCCGTCCTGTCATCCCTCCCCTCGCGATAAGTATCGGCGGCACTCCCCTTCCAGGTATCGAACAACGCCGGAACCTCACGGTCCAATGCCACCGATCCCGATCTCAGCTGCTGCGCCATGTCAAAGGCCGCCTGCCGACCGCCGTCACCGCGTCGCGAACGACATTTCCGCGGTTGATCGTTTGTCGCCATGCTCTCCCCCGGCCCCAGACCATCGCCCTGACCCCACCCGCCCTTCCCGGCGCTCATCAGGTCTGGGCCTGATCGAACTGGCGCCATCGACGCGGCACCAAGCTCGTCTATCGCCCTACCGGCGGCAAACCGGCTCGCAGAGAGTTGCTTCGGAGCTGCCGACGGCACGTGGGACGGAATCACACTGCAGTCACGCCGCGCGCTGATCCGAGCCGAAGAGGTCGGCCATATGCTCGAGGCGCGATTTCACCTGGAGGAGAGCCGGTCGGCGAACAAGTCGGCGAGGCACCAGCGTGCGCCTCTCAGCTGCGGTGCCGGCGCCGTCGAGGACGGAATCTCGCCGAGCACCCAGACGGCTTCGAGCAGCCGGTTGGGCTCACTCGACGCTCGCTCGAGCGAGCGCTTCATCGGCAAGCGCTACCGCCGCCTCGACCGGCGCGTACACAGCCAGCGCGGCGACGAGGTCACGGATATCGCTGCGAATGGACGGTGCCAGCCGGGCGTGGCGGGCGACGTCGAGCTCGTTTGCGATGGTCAGGACGGCGAAATCACGGAGTTCCGTTCCTCCGATCGTCTTCGAGCCGCCGCTGAATCTGTCGGTCACGGGCAAGGGCCGTCGGCCGAGCTCGCGGTAGGTGCGCGAGCGATCGCATGCGCCGTAGAGGTATACCAGCGCCGCCGCGTCGGGGCCGATGACGTGATCCAGCCGCTGGCGATCCGTGATCGGCAGCAGGGCATGCGGCAACCCATCGGTGCCGTATGACGCGTGGCAGATCGACGCCAGCCGGGTTCGTGGCGCTGAGTTCCATTCGACCGTGAGGGCGTGCACCCGGCGAAGGTGCTCGAACAGGGTCCCGCCTGGGTGATCGATCTGCTCGGCGCCGAGCGTGCGCTGTAGCTCGAACGCGCGGCGGACGACGTCGTCGGTCCCGAGCCACTTGGTGGCGTGCGCCGAAACGATGCGCGCGAGTTCCGCAGGGGCGTCGCGAGCGACGAGGTGCCCGGCGTCCGGTACGCGGGTAACGGTGACACGCCGGTTGGTCATGCGGAGCCGGTCCACGTCGGCGTCGCCGAGCGGAGACCGTGGTCCTCCCCGCACGAGCAGGATGGGCAGGTCCGATGCCGCGATGATCGCGTGGAGTTCGGAGCGGGACGCGAGAATGTCGTCGACGAGCTCGGTATCGCGGGCGAGGAGTCCGTGGTCGTCGAGCCAGCGCCGGGCGCGATCCGCATCGATATCGGGGACGACGTCCACGAGCACGAGGCCGACGACACGCTGCGCGACGGACGACTCCGCGAGGGCGGCGACGGCGGCCAACCCTCCGAGGGAGGCGCCCACCACGACGATCGGCGCCGGTTCGCGAACCACCATCTCGATCACGTCGTCGGCGATCACCCGCAATGCGGTCGCCCGCCCGGAGCTCTCGCCGTGCCCGCGCAGATCGAAGGCCACCGTCCGCAGTCCGCACTCGGTCATCCCCTCCGTGACCGGCGCCCAGACGTCGCGACGCTCTCGGCCCGCGTGAAGCAGCAGGACCGTGGGGCCCGCGCCGGTCACCGTGGCTCGAAGTGTGACGTCGGGCAGCGTGAGGGTCATGTCTGTCATCGCCGATCCACCTCGGTGCCGAATCTCCTTCTCAACACCATGATTTCGACCATCGACATACCTTCTCCGATTTACCTTGAGCAGTCGAGGTAACGATACGCAGTGAAACCTTGGCTAGTCAAGGTACGATTCCGGGGTGAGCAATTCGAGAACGCGCAGACCACCGGACGAAGCCCGTCGGTTGATCCTCGATGCCGCGGCTTCGCTGCTGGCCGAGGGAGGCGTCGCCGCTGTACAGGTGCGCGCAGTGGCAGCGCGGGTCGGCATGACCGACGCCGGCGTCTCCCACCACTTCGGCAATCGCGAGAAGCTGCTCGCCGAACTCCTTCGCCATGGTGGACGTCGGCTTCGAGCCGCGCTCCACGACGTCATCGCCGCATGGCTGGAGCATGGCACCGATGTCCTCGAGCTCGTCGAGTCGCTCGAGTCCGTGTATCGGGGCGGCTACGGCGAACTCGCGGTGGCGCTGCACGCGGCGGGTTGGCGCGACCGCGGTGGCGGCATGCTCGACCCGGTCGTCGACGCCCTGCATCGGAGTCGGCCTCCCGGAAGTTCCCTCGACGAGACACGGCTCGCGGTCGCCGCCCTCCACCAGGCGATGGCAACCGAGCCCCTCTACGGGGTCGATTTCCGTCGGAGCGCCGGCCTCACCGGCGCGGCAGCGCAAGACTCGACCGCTCACCTGCGCTGGTGGGCTAGCCAGCTTCAACGCGCGCTCGACATCGAACCAGCGCGCCATTGACCCGAGCGGCGGTCAACACCCTCGGCATCAGCAGTGCACTCCGATTCCGGTGTTCCCGCGTAATGACCAGCGGCGGAAAGCCATTCGCGACGAACACACACCGCACGCGGGCGCGATAAGCGGATCAGCGCCGTGCCCGATGCGGTAAAGATCGAACCCTCAGTGTTTGGCACAGATAGTCATGCGCCGGACATCCAGTCGAGGACCGCCCGCACGGCCGCACGAGCAGCGTCCGGGTCGGAGGCCGCCAGCGCCACGGCCACTCTTCCGGAGTTCGGCGCATTCGGACGTGAGTGTCGACTGTTCGGCCCGGCGGTCAGTGGGGTGGGTTTGCCACTCGATCAGTCGCAGGGCCTCGAGTTTGTCGATGATGACGGTGGCGTTGGACGGTCCGCGAAGTGGCCACCACCAGCGCCTTGTCCGGTTCCGGAGGAGACGCAAGCTTGCCGGAAGCCTTGTCGAGGAAGATCTGCTCGCGCCCGGCGACGGTAAGCGCGTCATGCGGGGCCTCGGGAGCTGATCGCGGGTGGAGATTTCGAACACGAGCCTGGCGACCCAGCCCTGGCCAGAAGCGAGAAACCTCACCCGATGAGTACGAACCGCCCATCACAGGCTATTGTTGATCAAGTGCGTGACATGTCACGCCAAGCGTCGTAGATCGCATTCGCTTCGCAACCAGCGCTTGCCGCATCCGCTCTTCTTACGGCGATCGATTTTGCCCATCGGCAATCTCGCCACTTCGTGCCCCCGGCGCGGACCCCGAAGGTCCACAGACGGCTCGGGCACCACCTGATGTCCGAAAGGCACCGCAACATCTATGAGTTCTGCTGACATCTCTTTCGCCGCGCTCGGTGTGAGCGCACCGCTGGTGAAGGCGTTGACTCGCGCCGGGATCACCGAACCTTTTCCGATCCAGACCGACACCCTGCCCGATTCGCTGGCCGGACGTGATGTGCTGGGCCGTGGCCGGACCGGCAGCGGCAAGACGCTCGCCTTCGCCATCCCGATGGTCGACCGTCTCGGCCGCGGTCTCGCCGGTAGGCGCGCACCGAGCCGCCCGACCGGCCTGGTGCTGGCGCCGACTCGGGAATTGGCCACCCAGATCACGGCCGCGCTGGAACCCCTCGCCGCGGCCTATCGCATGACGGTCACCACGATTTTCGGTGGGGTCCCGCAGAACCGGCAGGTCCGGGCGCTGCGCGCCGGTGTCGACATTGTCGTCGCCTGCCCCGGCCGGCTCGAGGATCTGATGAACCAACGTCTGATCTCCCTGGACGCCGTCGAGGTCACCGTGATCGACGAGGCCGACCACATGGCCGACCTCGGGTTCCTGCCAGGCGTGACCCGCATTCTCGCGGCCACCCCGAATGACGGTCAGCGCCTGCTGTTCTCGGCCACCCTGGATAACGGCGTCAACAAGCTGGTCAGCCGCTTCCTGCCGGATGCCGAGCTGCATTCCGTCGACGAGGCGAACTCCCCGGTCGCCGCCATGACCCATCACGTTTTCGAAACCGCGAGCGTCGAAGCCAAGCGTGAGGTCGTACACCGGCTCGCCTCGGGCTCGGGTCGGCGAATCCTGTTCATGCGCACCAAGCATCAGGCTCGCAAGCTGGCCAAGCAGCTGACCCTCGCCGGAATCCCGGCCGTCGATCTGCACGGCAACCTCTCGCAGGGCGCCCGCGACCGCAACCTCGCGGTCTTCGCCGCCGGTGATGCCCTGGTGCTGGTGGCGACCGATGTGGCCGCGCGCGGCGTGCACGTCGACGGTGTGGAACTGGTCGTGCACGTTGATCCGCCCGCCGAACACAAGGCGTACCTGCACCGTTCGGGCCGTACCGCGCGGGCAGGCAACTCCGGTGAAGTGATCACCCTGGTGCTGCCCGGCGAACGACGCGACCTGGCCGACCTCATGCGCAAGGCCAAGATCACTGTGACCCCGCAACGAGTCACCGCCGATTCGCCCGTGGTGGCCGAGCTCGTCGGCACGGTCGCCCCATTCGTCGCGCCCTCCTACAGCGACCGGGCGGCACGGGAAGACGACCGCCGCAGCGGCAGCGGAGCGCACCGTAGCACTGGCGGACCGCGCAGGGGCAGCGGCGGACCGCGCCAAGGCGGCGGCCGTCGCAACGGCGGTGCGGCGCAAGGTCAGTCGCGCGCCAAGCCGCGCGCTCACTCCGCGCGCGGAACGGTCGCATAGGGCCCGTTTTGGTCGCTCCCCCAGGCAAGCCCATGCCGAGATCGCCGCGTCGCTGAGCATGGCCAGCGGAATGCCGGGCGTCGAATGCTGGTGAACATGGCTGATGACGCCGGCACTGGCGGGCAACCCATCGAGCGCGAGGCAGTCGCGCCTGATGGGTTGCCGTGCGATTGCGCGGCCGCGGAATCTGCAGGCGTGGCCAAGAGGGTTGGGACACGAGACCGATCCAACCCTCCCCTCCGATTCCACGCGAAGCTGGATTGGCCGGACATCACCGACAGGGACGGACACCGACCGTCCGCGCCCAGCTCCGCGCGAAGTGAGGGCGAACCCGTGTCCAGCACAGCGACTCCGAGGTGTCAGACGTGCGGTCTCATCGTCGGGACTGGTAGATGGCTCAGAGGCAACCGCGCCTGCCCCGCCCGCGGCAGTGGTACCGACACCTCCGGCGCCGGCCGTGCCGGTGCCACCGCGACCGGCAGCTCCCAGCGTCTACTACTCCAACTGCGCCGCCGCCAAGGCCGCGGGCGCCGCGCCGCTACGGCGGGGAGAACCCGGCTACAGATCAGAACTGGACCGCGATAAGGACGGCATCGCCTGCGAATAGGACAAACCGACGCTGTTCGTGCCGGCGCGGCAGAGGATGGCTCTTGATAATCCGGCTCGAGACCACGGGCGGCAGAACAGAACAACCACGTCGACTTCGCGTTGCTGACCACCCAGAAGCAGCCCGGCCGAGCATGCCAACCGACACGACGATCCTCCCGCTACACCGACGAGGCTGCTGAGTTCAAACCCCAAGGCGCTGGGGCTTTCGGCGAGCACCTCTGGGGACGATGTCCTAGCGCCAACAGCGTGTCCGAGGTTGAACGTGTGGGACACTTCGCCGACCGGGCATACGCGGTGGAGATCCAGGGGTCCCCGCTCGACCCGACTACTGGTAGCAGTAGGAGTCGGAGGAGGCGTCGCCGCCCTGGAGGCGCACCTGGTGCACCCGCAGACCTCGAAAGTCCTCGTCGTGCGGGAAGAACGACTCGTCGATGGTCATTCCGCCGTCGGGACCGATGCGCATCACGGCCATCCAGGCGCCAACCCCATCCGGGTAGAACTGGTCGTCCCATGCGCCATAGAGCGAGTTGGTGAGGTAGACCCGCCGACCGTTACGGCTGATCTCGACCATCTGGGGGCCGCCGGCAAGCGGCTGGTTCGGCGCGGCCGGGTGGGCGGTGCGGCCCACGATCCCGCCGAGCCGGACCGACCCGGTCTCTTTCGGGTCAGCCGGATCGCGCACGTCGAACTGTTTCAGCTCCCCGGTACCCCAGCACGAGACGTAGAGGTATGCGTCGTCGACCGACAGGTCGATGTCGGTGACCAGCGGCGGCACCGCGCCGAACGGTTTCAGTGCCGGCGGCAGCAGGTCGGGATCGGCTGGCTCGGCCGGGATGGTGATCACCTTGTCGACCGCCCACACGCCGCTATCGCGGTGCCAACGCCACACGGAGGCCGACAGATCCTCGGTCGAGATCACCACGCCGACGAACCCCCAAGCGGCGTCCGGATCGTGCGACGGGCGCAGCTCGAGTGCCATCTGGTATCGCTCGCCGAGATCGATCCGCTGCTGGTGCCGACCGGCGCTGAGGTCCCAGAAGTGGATCGCGTGGCCGTACTTGTTGGCCAGCAGCAGCTCCGGGTTCAGCCCGTTCTCGATCATGGCCGGGGTGCCCCACTCGCTGCTGATCAGCGTGTTCTGGTTGAGATGCCACCAGGCGTCGTACGCCAGGTATTGCGGCCCACGGTCGGTCTCCCATTGCCGCAGCACATCGAACGTGCCGTGATCGAGCAGCGCGATCCCGCCCGGCCCGTCCGATCCGTCCGCCCCGCCGAGGCAGGTCATGAACACACCGTCCGGCCCGCAGTGCAGCGTGTGTGGACGGGAGTAGCCGGCCTTGGCCGCGAGCTCGGAGCTGTCCACGATCTTGGACAGGGTGGGCTGGCGTGGGTCGGGCTGGGTGTCGAACACGTACAGGCGCGACGAGCGCAGACCCGGCACGATCAGGTACCGCCGAGCCAGTCCCTCAATCTGGTGGCCCTCGTGCTTCAGCGCGCTGCTGCAGGCGTTCCAACCGAAATGGTGCAGCTCGTTGCCCAGGTGGGGTACTTCGGTCCAGCCCACCACCCGGCCGTAGGTAGCCGAGCCCGGATCCACATCGATTACTGACAGCGCATCTGGCTTCTGTGCCGCGCGGTCGAACGCAACAACGTATGCGAGCCGCTCCGGTGGCGCGGCCGCCGCCTCCGCTGCGCTCCGATAGAAGGTCGGGTCCAATTCTGAGTGATTCATTTCCAGCCTCCTTTATGTCGATAGGCGGAGACCCACGCACCTCGCCCGATCTGGCGGTTCCGAGGCGAGCGCGACCCGTGTGGTCGCGTGCCGTATGGCGCGGGCAGGCAATTACAGTCTCGGCCTATCGACGCAGATCCACCAGCTACCGCCGACGCGGCGGCAGAGTGCGCGGTAGGGCGCAGTTCCGTCGAAGAGCGTTAGCCGGAGAATCTGGATGCATCGTCACCGTGCGGCCCACGGATTGCCTTACCCATGTCCGGATGGGGCTTCGAGGTCAGCCAGAGTCAGCACACCTTCGGTTTGTGTCAGGTCGGTTCTGTCTGCGGGGCGATGGCGGGCAGCGCCTGAGGTTGAAGCGGACGGCCTCGGTGCCGCATTCGAGCATCTGGCGCTCGTAGTCGCCGATCGCGCCGAGGAGTCGCGGCCGCCGGTGCGGCAGCGGCGGAGCAGGTCGGCGTCGCGCAGGCGGTGTTGGCGTCGTTGCCTCCGGTCGGTGAGGTGGCGTGGATGGCATCGCCGAGCAGCGTGACCGGACCGGGCGCCCAGCGTTCGCCGGGCTCGACCACTCGGATGGAGAGCAGGCTGCTGTTGTCCGTATCGGCCTGTTCGATCAGCGCCCGTAGGTCGGGGTGCCGGCCCGGCATCCTGGACAGCACGGCCTCCTGTGGGGTCGCGGCGCCGAGTGAGCCGTTCGGCGGCACGATCGTGGCCCAGCGCACGTAGTCGCGCATATCGGGCAGGGTCACCTCGGGTGCCAGCGCCTCGGCCGCCTCCTTCGGCGGGGTACGGAAGCGCATCGCGCCGAGCAGCAGGCTCACCCGTCCCCGTCAGCAGGCTCAGCGCAGCGATCGTAATTCCCGAACCGGACCCGGCCCACGTGGCGCAGTCAGCTGCTCGACGTGTTCACCGAGATCCGCGACCAGTACCTGGAATACCCCGGCGTCTCGCGCGCCGCACTGGCCATGGTTCCCACCAACCTCGAGGCGTTGCGGGGCCGGGAGGGGATGTTCGCGAGCCTGCTCGCGGGCGGGATCGAACCCCGGATTGCCGCCTGGACGCTGGACGCACTGTCCCTGTACGTCAGCGCCTACGCCCTGGAACAGTCACTGGTCCAGCACCGCCGGAAATACCCGGATCAGGAGTACGTAGTCAGCCGCGCGGAGCTGGTGCGCCGGTTCACCGCGCTGCCCGCCGGCACGTTTCCGCAGGCCCGGCGCTATGCCGCCGAGCTGACCTCCGGCACCGAGCCCGACCGCTTCGCGTTCACTCTCTGCCTGATCATGAACAACCTCAGCCCGTCAGCCTGACAAGTTCTCCAGCCGGGCCAGGATGCGACGGAGGACACACTTCTACCAGTGCTTCCGTCCTTCTCGACGGTCGACCGCGCCGTGGGCGATCAATCGGTTGCTGGTGCACCTGGTCCGCCTCTGGGCGTTGTCGAGAAACACCCGCCGAGCACCGCGGTGCACAGCATCCGCCCGGTCGATGCCAACGGCCGCGTGATCGACAAAGCCGTGTTGACGGCGCTGGACTGGCGGCCCGGGATCTGCTGTCGTGGCGGATCGCCGGCGGGTTGATCGTGATCACCCGCCCTGGTTACGGCCGCCGCGGTGTCAGCAAGTAGGGGCACCTGTCGCTGCAGGCGCCGGTCCGTCGCGGCGCGGGCATCCGCATCCACGACCGGGTCCTGCTGGCCGCCGACCCCCACCAGGCGCCGTTCGGCCGCGCTGAGCCGACCCGTGATCACTCCGTGGAGGACCTGTCGCGGCAGGTACTCCACGCCAGCCCTGCAATCAATGCCACAACTCCGAAAACAACCGTGCTGTCACGGTCAACACAGTCCTTCTTCGGCCACCTTGTCCTCGACACCGACGGAACCTGCACCTGGCCAACGTATTTCAGGCGCGGCGCAGTAGTGTCACGCTATAAACTCCCCGTCATGGTGAAGTATCTGATCAGTGGGGCGATGATCGCGGCCTTCTCCTTCGGCGCGGCCGGTTCGGCGGCGGCCGATGAAACCGTTGACTACTACCCCACTCACGGAGCCTGTGTCGCGAATGGGGTGGCTAAATTCGGTCAAGAAGAGCTGGGTAAGACCTGGTTCTGCCGTCAAACCGGCAGCCAGTTCGAACTGTTTCGCCGCTGAGGGGGATACGGTATCGGGGTGGTTCCGCGCCCGCGACGAGATCGATTCGACAACCATCCGCGTGGTGTCGTGCAACGAGTGTCGGCGCAGTTCCGACGTAGCCCAACCCGGCGCTGCCGCACCCTCCCTCAACGGGATGGCTTGCCAACCGATCTCAAAAACTCCTCGTCCGCGAACCCCCGCGTCGCCACGAAACCCGAACTCCAGCACACCGACCGATCTCATCGGCAGACCCGCCGAGCGCCGACCAAGCCCATCCGCAGCCCGAGCCGCTGCAAGATGTCTTCGTGGTCAAGCCATCGTCGTTCTTTCAGTCACAGCTTTCGCATCCAACCACTGCAGCTGTGCTGACTCATGAGGTTGGTTCCGCGATGGCGATCTCGAACGTCAACTGTCCGAAGGCGGCACCGCTCACATGCCCAGCCGCCCCTGATCCGTCCTAATCCACTCCGAGGTTCCGTCCGGGTGTCGATGGAACTCCCAGGCGGTATAGTCGCCGTCCTTCTCCACCACCTTGACGTGATCGGCGAAGCCGTCGTGATCGACGTCGGTCCACACCTGCATGGCATCGTCGCCGGTGATGGTCACGCTGTCGAGCAGACCGTCTTGGTCGATGTCCTGGGTGGGATGGTGCAGCTCGACGGCGCCGAGGCCGCCTAATTCGGAGTGCGCGTCGATATGCGGTAGATCCAGTCCCGGCAAATCACCCGACGTGACCATGGCCCCTGCTTTCTGGCGCCATGCCTTCGAAGAACTCGGCCAGCATCGGCCCAGAGTATCGAGGTCTTGCTCGCCATTCAACACCTGGTATGACTGATCGCCGAATTCCAAGCCAGCCCAGTTGCTGCCCGCGCTGTCGACCCACAACGGACTCCACACACCCACCGCCGATACCACCGAGCGGCGAGGCCTTCGACCGCGAACTGCTCTACCCGCCAGCGGTATTCGACACCTTCGGCCAATTGTTCGGACGGCTGCACGACGGCAGGGCGCCGAAGAGGAACGGACCAAAGATCCTGTACTCCCGGCCCCTGATCACCAGCCGGTGCTCGCGTCCTTCTGGACTGGTTCCCACCACTCGGCGAGGGCACGCGCCAGCCATTCACTGGCTGCGGTGCCCTCCCCGATGTCATGGTGCACAGCGTAAGTGCCATGCAGACGCGTTCGTATATTCCGATACTCTGCCCCTGCGACGGGCGCGGAAGACACGAGCTCCGAATTGTCGCCGGCTACCGAAGGTTCAGTCGCGGGACGCCCTCGCCCGTGAGGTGCTCCCGACCGGCGCGGCGACCGGTGATCAGTAGGAGCAGGGAGGCGGCCGGGCCTTCGACGAGGGGTCCGGTGCCGACGGTCCAGCCGGTGTCGGTGTCGATGAGGCGATACCGGGACAGCTCACGGGCTCGGAACCCATTCGTTTCCCAGATTCTTTCGAGAGCCGATCGCGCGGCATCGACGGGCATCGGCCGATTGAGGCCGAGGGGCACCGCGATGTCCTGGCCGTGAACCAGCAGGTCCATCAGTCGGTCGGCGGCGGTGGTGCCGATCGGCGTCGCACGCAGCATCATCCCCTCGCGCAGCACGGCGAGCAACTGGGTGGACGTGGCGCGGTCGGCGAGACGGATCGCGGTCTCCCGGATGGCGCGGTCGAAGTTTCCGCGGGCACGGAGCACGTTGACCAGAATCCAGGCGAGGCCAGGGTTCGCGGAGAGCACGATGTGGGCGACGACATCACGGACCCGCCAGCCCTCGCACAGGGAACTGTGGTTCCAGTCGGACTCCGACAGAGTTTCCAGAAGCTCGACGAGGCTCGCCCGCTCGGCGGCGACCGCTCGCCACATCCGGTCGTTCGTCATCGTTGTGCTACCGGTCATCGGCTTGCTCCTTCTCAGCGGGGGTGTGCCAGTACGGTAGGAACTCCACCCGGGTGGAGGTTCCAGCAATCGTGACCGACGACACACGACATACCGGCTCGGTGAGCATCGGGGAGTTGTCGCGGCTGACCGGTGTGCCGGTCCGCACCATCCGCTTCTATTGCGATCACGGGATCTTGGATTCGCACCGCACATCCGGCGGACACCGGATCTTCGATTCCGGCACCGCAGTCGATCGGCTGCTGCTGGTGCGCCGGCTCCGTGCGCTCGGGGTGTCCTTGCCCGCGATAGCGGACGTTCTCGCCGGCACCGTCCCCCTTGCCGACGCGGTCGCCGCCGAACGTCGCGCGCTGGACACCGAACTGGCCGCGTTGGCATGGCGGCGTGCGTCGTTGCGGGCTGTCGAAGACGCCACGTCGGCCCAACGGGCCGCTCGCTTGGAAGTGCTGGCCGCAGTCCAGGACCGCCACCGCACACACGACGCGATCGTGGCGTTCTGGCGACGCGTACTCGCACCCATCCCACCGGGGCTGTTCGACGAGTTCATCGCGATGAACGTGCCCGACCTACCGCACGACCCACCTGTCCTCCACATCGCCGCCTACGCCGAACTGGCATCTCTCCTCACCGTTCCCGCGCTCCACACCGGGATGTCACGCCAGTTCTGGCGATCGGACCGGACTGCCATCCGCCACCAGCGCGAGCTCCTCGCCGGCGTCGCTCAGGCATGCCAGGCCGCAGGCCACCGGCTGCTCACCGGTCAGCCGCCTCGGCCCGGCCCCGAGCTCGACCAGTTCGTCGACGCCCACGCCGCCGCCCGCGGCACCCGCGACACGCCACAGTTCCGCCAGGAACTACTCAGCGGCGCAACCGACGCCGATCACCGCGTCCTCCGCTACTGGCGCCTCACCGACCGGATCACCAACACCCCCACCGTCGGCGCCGCGCACCACTGGCTCTACCTCGCACTCACCCGATCCGTCGACTCACCCAGCTGACGACACGGCGCCCGGAGCGCCTTCCACGTCCGCGCATTGCCTCGACGCAACGCCGCCGTTTTCGCCCCCGTGGAACTCCGGCGACCCGACAGATGAGGGGCGACGCCGAGACGTGCGCGGACGCGGACTATCCCAGGGCGGGATACGGGACTTTCTCGCTAAAAGTGTTCCGGCGGTTTCCCTGGGAGTGTCTGATCTCCGGTCGATCTGATCTCGGTCTGACTGGCCGAGCCTGAGGGTCACCTGCTCCCCACCGCCCACACCCGCCATCCGGCTCCCAAAAGTGGCGGCGGCCGAAATCGTCGAAACGCTGCGCCAGTGGGGCGCCCACTCCCAGATCGTGGACGGGCAGCCGTAGAGGGCCTGGTAGAGGTCTGCTTTGTCGGATCGGGCAGCTGATTCACGACGTCGGCGTGTGTAAGGCACGTCCCTGAATCGGCATCGGATGGCTTGATCTTGCCGTGGGGCCCGCGGGCTGATCAGGCCGGTGTCTCGTCTTCCGCCGAGATGACCGTTGTTCGGGTGGACAATGGGAAGATGCACCCGCACGGGACGCTGCCCGGCTCGCGGAAGGGTCTGAGTAGAGCTGAACTGCTGGCCGCGATATCGCTTGCGATCGACCTCGGTCTGGGTCAGCCGATGGAACACATGCTTCGGTCGTCCTTGATCGCGACACGGATCGCCGAGCGGATGGGGCTCGACCTCCAACAGCGAGCGACCGTGTACTACGCCAATCTGGTCGGGTGGATCGGTTGTCACGCCGATTCCCACGAACTCTCCGCGCTCTTCGGCGACGACATCGCCTTCCGGGCCGACACCTACACGGTGGACATGACCGGCCTGCCGTTTCTGCGGCTGATGATGAGTCATGTTGGACGCGGATTGCCGGGCTGGGAGCGCGGCCTCCGTGCCACCACCTTTCTGGTCGCGGCTCGCGGCCAGGTCGCCACACTGATCCAGTCGCATTGCAGTTCCGCCCGGGTTCTCTCCGATCGGATGGGCTTGGACGGGCAGGTCGGAAAGGCGCTGGCCTATGTCTTCGAACGCTGGGACGGCCGGGGGTTGCCCAACGGTTCTCGCGGCGAGGATATCCCGGTCGAGATCCACATCGCTCACGTCGCAGACGTGATCGAGGTACACCTGCGGACGGGTGGGCTCGAGCACGCGAAGGATGTGCTCCGTTCTCGGCGCGGCAGTCAGTTCAGTCCAGCCGTGGCGGCGGTGTTCGATCGTGACGCGGCGGCCATCGTGGACGGGTTACTCGAAATCGACGTATGGACCCACGCGTTGGCCCGAGCACCGGATCGTGACCGAACCTTGACCGCCGAGGAGAGCGACGAGTTACTCGAGGCTATGGCTGATTTCGTCGATCTCAAATCTCCTTTCACACTGGGGCATTCGCGTGGCGTCGCGAATCTGGTGGCCGCGTCAGCCCGACACCTGGGCATGTCGCCGTCGGACATCACGCTTCTCTACCGTGCCGGCCTAGTGCACGGCCTCGGCAAAATGGGAGTGTCCAATCAGATCTGGGAGAAGAAAGGGCCGCTCACTACGGCTGAATGGGAGCGGGTACGGATGTATCCAGATCTGACCGGCCGGATACTGAGCCGAGTTAACGGCTTGGAGTCGGTGGTGCCCGTCGCGATGAAGCACCGGGAACGGATCGACGGGTCCGGCTTCCCCCGGGGGATCGCCGGCGCGGAGTTGACCGCCCAGGACCGGCTGCTTGCCACGGCGGAGGCTTATCAGGGACTGCTAGAGCCGCGGCCCGACCGGCCGCCGCTCGATCCTCGCGACGCTGCCGATCAGTTACACAAGGAGGCACGTGCCGGACGCTTCGACGCCGAATCGGCTGCGGCCGTGCTTGCGGTGGCCGGTCCGCGGATATCGCGGCGGACGCCCTGGCCGGCCGGGCTGACCGACCGCGAGGTGCAGATTCTGCGACTCGTCGCGCAGGGCCGCTCGAACCGAGAAATCGCCGCCGAACTGTTCATCGCCGAGAAAACGGCACGGAACCACGTCGAACGCGTCTACACCAAGCTCGGTGTCAACAACCGCACGCAGGCCAGTCTCGCCGCGATCGATCGGGGTCTGGCTGGCTTCCCGGTCAACGCGGCCGTGGAAGATTGAAGCAGTCGGACCGATCACCGGTTGGCCGAGCTGACAGCGCGCGTCCGGTTCGTGGCCCAGGCAGCGACTCGGTGCCGTTTCGGCCCTGCACTCGTACCGACGGGCCGGTCTGGACGTCAGACTGTGCACGCGGAAGTGCGGAACTGCCGCACGCCCGGGTCCCGCCGACATCTGTTCAGACATATGGCGGGACCGACTGCGCTGGGCCTTCATCGCCGGGACGCGCCGGGCCGGGATCGACGATCCAAGACCCATACCGTGGCCAGCATGAGGCCACCGGCAAACGAGGCGAGCGCGATGAGACTGGCGCCGGTGCCTCCGTGGAAGGTGTCACCGTAGGCGGACATGGCCGGCAGCGTGGCGGTGTACCGGTCGAGATCCAGGTCGCGACCCAGCGCTTCGAATGCGTGGCGGTTGGATAGGCCGAGACTCATCAGGCGTCCCGGGAAGGCCATCTCGTCAACGGGGACTATGGCGCCACCGAACAGAACCTGAGGGAAGCAGAGCATCGGCAGGGCGAGGGCGGCCTGCGCGGCGTTGGAGACCGCGGCCGAGGCGAGCAATCCGAGGGCCAATGCCGAGGCCGCCTCGATCACAATCGTCAGAAACAGGAAGGCGGACACGTCCCACCCAACTGCGGGGAGCCGACCGAGCGCCCGCAGCACACCGAGGAGCACCGCGCTCACTCCTGCCAGCACCGGAAGCAGCGATGTCACCTTGGATGTCACGTAGGCGCCGACGTTGAGTCCGGCCAGGCGCTCCCGCCGGAAGACGGCCATTTCCCCGACGATCTGGAGCAGGCCGTACGTAAGGCCGAAGAAGAAGCCTGCAAATGCGATCCAGAACACGATCTGGGCCGGGCCGAGGTCGGCTTCGCTATGCGGATCGAACGCGCCGCGCTTGAACAGCGTCGCCATCATCGCGGTGACCAGCACCGGTGACCCGAGCAGGACCGCCAGGGTCAGCCGGTTGCGAACGAGAACATCGACATTGCGTTGGGTAAGTAGCCACCATTGCCGGACCGGGCCCGTGCGCTTCACGTCTGAATTGGTGGCAGGTGCGGGCATTAGAGCCGAGCCGAGCGGGGCTTTCGACTGCCCACCGCTGTCCGCGAATCGCTTCGCCCAGATCTTGGGGGTGTGCTCACGAGCCAGCCGGTCGTACACCTCGGCGAGATCCTCCACGCCGAAGTAGCGCCGAGCCTCGGCCGGGCTGCCGGTGAAAGCCAGGTGGCCGTCGCGCGCCAGAAATACCACCCGGTCACACCGGTCGATGCCGGCCGGCTCATGCGTCGTGAGGACGACTGTGACTCCGCGCTGGCTGAGTCGGCGCAGCAGGCGCATCACGTCGGCGGCGGTCGATGGATCGAGTCCGGAGGTGGGTTCGTCGAGGAAGAAAAGGTGCGGCCGGGTCAGTAGCTCCACGGCGATACTGGCCCGCTTGCGCTGGCCGCCGGAGAGCGCACGGACCGGCACCTCGGCCCGATCAGCCAGGTCGAGATCATGCATAGTCTCTTCGACCACCTGGTCCGCCTCGGCCGCCGATGTGCCTGCGGGCAGCCGCAGCCGCGCTGCGTAGCGCAGCGTGCGGCGCAGGGGCATCTCGAGGTGGATGATGTCCTCTTGGGGCACGTAGCCGATACGGGAATCGGCGCTGACTCGGGCCCCGCGCACGACGCCGTCATGCCGAACCTCCCCGGCAGATGGTGGTCGAAGTCCCGCGAGGATCTCCAGCAATGTGCTCTTTCCTGCGCCACTGCCGCCGGCAATGGCGACCAATTCGCCTGGTTCGATCGACAACGACAGCTCCTGGAGAATTTGCCGCGTCCCGACCTTCCTGCTTACGTTGACCGCATCGACCCGCCCGCCGCCCGGCACGCCGAGTGCGTGATCTGAAGTACGCTTACCGCCTCGCTCGACGGTCGGTGGTTCGAATGTCGATTCGGTCGTGACCGGTGATCTCCGTGATTCCTGAACTTGCTTTGTCATGCCCTGATCATCGGTCCGCCGCCTCCATGGTCGCATGAGGCGTTTGCCTCAAATACGCCCACCAAGAATCGATCACCCCACCGGGCAGCGGGCCCACGCGCTAGCCCGAGCGACAGGGTGTGCGGGGTGGTCGGGTCGGGCTGAGCGTGGTCAGCTGCCCCAGCAGCAGTCTGGACCACCTCACGTGGCTGATACCCGACCTGACCGCCTGTACACGCTCCCAGCTGATCATCCGTCTCCAGCACCCGGCCGGGGTGAACGTCTGCTCGGGCGACGCTATCGGGCGCGGATATCTAGGCGCGCTGTTCGACGTCCAGGACGTACTCGAGGTCGCGGATGCGGTCGGCGGCTTCCGGCGAACAGCAGATGACGACGCGATCGGCGCCGCAGAGCTCGACGGGCTCGGCATCGACGGTCTGCAGCCAGTCGAAGAACACCCCTCGAACGCCGCCGTGTGGCGCACTCTCGTCGCGCAGGTATGGGTCGAGGCGAACGAGGTAGGTCCGGTCGCGCACCGCCATGACGCTCTCCTCCGATCGTCCGACAACAATCGACATGCAGCGTCCGGTTGTCCCTTCAGGTGACTCTCATCCGTCCGCTGTTCGCCGTTTTCGGTGTTCGAGTGTGATACCCAGTTCATGCGGCCGCACGCGATCGGCAGCAGAATGCCCGGAGGCGGCCCAATGCCAAGAGAACGGATCGGTGGTTCAGTCTGGCTTGACGGCATCCCAGGGCACCACTGCCGGACACCTCAGTCAAACCTGCCTGCACCGGTGGAGTGCATGTATTCGATCTGCACTGTTCGTCGACGGCGCGATCGAGGACGGCAGCGACGCCGAGTTCGGCTCGACCGGGTAGCGACCTCTGCGGGTGCGTCACAGGTCGTTCTCACCCGGATCATGCCCCGGGCAGCGTCCTTGGGTGCCGAGTTTGTTTCAACGCACACCTACCGCACCCTGCTCGACCACCTCGTTACCGGTGCGCTCTCGTTCCTGCTGTCGGCCGGACATATCCGCTTCTCCCAGGCCGCCGAGGCGCGACGGCGCGTTGCCGAGGATCGCCCACCCGGCCGGGTCTTGCTTGATGTTGCGGCAGCTGGTCTGGTTCACCGATCGCGCGGCAGGACACGCCATGGAGCTTGCTCGGTGTCGGTTGTTGCCAGAGGTGGGCAGTGCAACCCGCTGGCGGGCCGCGGTGAGTGTTTACGCTGCAGCCAGCGGTCCGCAAACGAGGCGCCGAAGCGCTCGAAACCTTCCCGGGCCAGCCTATGAGAGCCCTGGCGGTGACCAGGAGAAAGAGGGTCTGAAGTGAATTTCTTGTCGATTCTGTCGCTGCTGCTCAGCGCCGGAAGCAGCGTACTGTCCCTCGGCAGCAGCGGGCTCTGACCGCAAGGATCCGACCTCGCTGACACACCGATCCGACTGGGGCCGGATTGCCCGACATCAATCGAACGAACTGCTTCCGCATGGTGCCCGGCCGGTGAGCGCTTCCGCGCCGTGCGGCGTGGGGGTGGGTCCGGCCACGGTCGGATCGGGCCGGGTAAAGGTTGCTGCTGGTAACCGGGTGCCGGGACAGTATGAGGGACCAGAGTGCTTCTAGCCGCCTGCGACGTGGTGCGAGCACCAGTCCGTTTTCGATCAGGTCGGTGGCAATCACCATCGTCCGGCGAACCAACATTCCTGGTCGCGCGGCGACGCTATGAGGTGACGCCGCCCTTCCGCGACAGGATGGGACGCACCGGCATTCGGTGCACGCGGCGCGTGAGCGCCTGCGACGACAACACTTTCGAATGAGTGCCAGCATTCCTGGTACCCGCGATGGGCGAAGCGATCCCGACCAGTATCCATGCCAGACGTTACAGTGACTCTACTAACGCGACGACTGTTGTAACACCGGCTGCCGGTGATCCGACAAACCGGACATGTCTCTCAATCGCAAACCGCCGCAACGGTTTTTGGCTCGCGCAGGTGTCACCGCAGCGTTGACCGCCGCCGGGATGGTCGGGTTCGCCGCGCCATCTCCCGCGGTACCGCATGACCCGGGCTTTCCGTTCTCGCCGACGCTGACGCGCCTGGTTCCGACCAGCTGCTCGGCGATCATCGACGCGGTCACCGTGCGACAGGAGAAGGCCGGCACATTCGGCGTGCGGGTGAACGTCACCCAGACCGGGGAAAACTGCTCGGACTGGAAGGTCGCTGTGCGCTTCAAGAACCTCGATACCGGGTACGCGGACGGGCAGCAGCACCGCGTCGTGAACGGTGTCGTTCAAGACACGGTGGACGGCGTCATCGTCGGTTTCGGCACCGCTCCGGGCGTCGGCCGGGTGGAGGCTCGAATCGTCGCGCTGGACTCGAACAACAGGGAGATGGAGCAGATCTCGGGTACGGCGACGTTCACACTGAACTGAGCGCAAGTGCCGTCTCCAGCGCCGGCATCGTCGCCTGGGGTGCCGGCCGGTGGACCGGTGGCCCGCGGACCGAGCGGCGATGCTCGAGCTGCCACCGGTGGATCCGGTGGTCGGCTGGCGGACCTCGACCCGGCGGCCGCGGGATCATTATGTGCGCCTGGACTCCAACGACTATTCGGTGCATCCGGCGGTGATCGGCCGCCACGTCGATGTTCGCACCGACCTGAGCGAGGTCGTGATCACCTGCGGCGGCGCCGAAGTCGGGCGCCACCACCGTTGCTGGGCTGCGCATCAGACGCTCAGCGCTCCCGATCACGTGGCCGCGGCGAAAGACCTGCGGCGTTCCCGGCATCTGGCCTCGGATTCGAACGGGATATACCCCACCTCATCGATAACGAGCAGCGGAATCCGGCCCAGCTTAATCAGCTCTGCCCGCAGTTTTCCGGCCGAGTGAGCCTCGGCCAGCCGCGCAACCCATTCGCTGACCCCGAACGCGCGATATGCGGCATTTGAGGATGTTCGTCGGACCGCCTGCTTGACCGTTCGCCTGCCGGGGCCGTTCTTGGGGGCTGGTCAAGATAGCATCGGGGGCTGGCACTAGGTCAGGACTGGAGATGCCTCGCAACAGACGTCCGCAGGATCGGGAAGAGAAGCGCGCGGAGATCGTGGTGGCTGCTCGGCGGTTGTTCGTCGAGCAGGGATACGACGCGGCGTCGATGTCGCGGATCGCCCGCGACGCCGGAGTCGTGTCGAACACGCTGTACTGGTACTTCCAGGACAAGGACGCGGTGTTGATCGCGGTCCTGGACGCGGTCCTGGCCGACTCGATGGCCTCCTACAGCGAAATGCTCGGCTCGGGGCTGGCTGATCGGCTGTTGTGGCTGGTCGAGGAATTGGAGCAACTGGGCCGGTTGGTGAGCACGGTGCACACGCGCGCCAAGGAGTCCGCGTCCATTCACGAATGGCACGAGCAGTTCCACGCGCTGGCCGAAGGATTGTTCCGGGCAGAGCTGATCGAGCTCGGCGTGCCCGCTGACGAACTGGATCCGCTGGTCGCGATCGGCGTCTTCGTTGTCGAAGGCTTGCTGACGCATCCGACGGAGCAGGCCCAGCGGCGCGCGGTGATCGAGACGTTGCTGAACAGCGCTCGCAGTCTCGCCGCAGCCGCCGACTGAGTGCCTGCTCTCCGCACGCCCACGAGCCAGGGGCGACCTACTGCGTGTTGTGTGCAGTGTTTTCGAATTGTGTTGCCAGGAAATAGATTTGGTCACGCACGGCGCGTTCGAAGTGCTCGCCCAGGTAGATGCCGAAGTGGTCGCAGGGGTAGTTCTGGACGTGCACGTGTGCCAGGCCCTGCGCGCGACGCTTCGTGGTCTTCGCGGGCGCGGCCGCGTCGTTGTCGCAGACACACAGCAGCGTCGGAGTGCTGAAGCGAGCCAGCGCGCGACCGGGCCGATCGAGCGGGAGGTGCAGCACCAGCCGTGCGGCCAGGGCGTTGGCGGCATCGAATTCACCGTCCGGGCCGCGCAGTACACCCCATATGCTGTCGCGACCGACACCGGTCACGGGTTCTTCCCCACCGTCGATCTCGGTCAGCGCGATGTTCTTCGACACCTGAGCCCGCACCGACGGCAGCCGTTTCAACAACGCGCTGGTGCGCCGCGAGAGCCGGGTCCCCGCAGGCAGGAGTGCGGAAGCACCGGCGAGGGCGTCGGGTGAGGCCACGAACGCGGGCATCCAGGACGTCCCCGCCATCGGCAACAGGAGCGGCTTCGCGCCGAACCAGGAACCGACCGTGTCGAGGATGCCTGCCACTGTCAGCGCTACCACGCTCAGCGGGCCGGTCCGGATACGCGAGCGCAACGACGCCGGTCCATCGGTGAAGGGGCACTGGGCCACGACCGCCGCGATGCGGGTGTCTTCGGAGGCGACCTGAAGGACATGTCCGCCGCCGAAAGAGCTGCCCCACAACGCGATGCGGTCGACATCAACCTCCGACAGTGTGCGTACGAAGGCCAGGGCGGCATGCCAATCGGCGCGTTGGCGGCCGATATCGAGGAGTTGGCGCGGTGCTCCGCCGCTGGCCCCGAGGTGACGGTAGTCGAACACCAGCACCGACCACCCCGCGTCGGCGAACCGTTGCGCGTAGGCATCCAGGCGCATCTCCCGCACCGCCCCGAGCCCGTGTCCCATGATCACCATCGGGCGCGGACCGTTCAGGTCAGGCGCGGTGTACAACCAGGCCGCGCACTCGTCCTGGCCAGAGGCGAACGAAACCTCACGCCGCCGCACCGCTACCGCCTCGCGCCGATCGGCCGGCCCACTCATTTCCATGACTCGCGTCCTCCCGCTTCACCACCACTCTTCTTGGACGCCATCCAAGAAGCAGGTCGCAGCTACGGTAAGGACTTCTTGGGCGCCAGTCAAGAAGGTGGCGGGGTCACTGATCCACGTTGGCGGCAACTCAACCGCCCAATTGCGCTGTAATCCGCATTAGCCGGACGCCGTCGGACTCGGATGGGTCACCGTTGAGCCGGAAGAGATGGGTCACGGTTGGGCCGGAGTTGACAGTTCGGCGTTGGATTCACGCGCTGCGGCCCGCGGGATAGCCCGACCATCCACCTCCCGCCGCGTTCTGCCTCGGCGCCATCACCGAGAGGGGCCTCCGAGGTGGGCAAAATCGGGCGGCAGCCGTGACAATCGAGATCGGCCGACCGCCAGGCCGAGCAAAAGCCGGGCAGGCTGCTGATGGGGGCACGGGGATGGGAAGACGACGTGGTCGCCGCGGGTCGGATGCGGCGGCGTTGATGTTCATGGCCGCGGTCGCCGCGATGGTCGCTGCACCCAAGGTCGCGGACATCGCCGAACGGCAAGCCGTGGCACTCGCATCTGCGGGGGTGTGCGCGCCGGCCGTCGCCGGCTGCGCGGCTGCGCGGCTGCGCGGCTGCGCTGGCGGTATGGCATCGCCGCCGGGTACGTGCTCGTGATGACGCGCGGGTGCTGGCGGCGTTACGGCAGAACTCGCTGAGTCCCTTTGAGTTCGAGGAGGCGCTGGCGGCGTGTGTCGGAGGGACGGCTGCACCGATGTCCGGGTCGTCGGCGGATCCGGCCGATCCGGGCGCCGACGTGATCGCACCGTCCGGGGGAAGGCAACCAGCGCGCTCGCGTCAGCGCTTGACCACCTGCGTGCCACCCGCGAAGTTGTCGTGCCAGCCTTGCTTCGTCGAACTCGCGGTCACTGTGACAGCGATCGCGATGGCCGCGAAGAACCAGAAGATACCGCCGACCCACGGAATCAAATTGAACAGCATGTACGCGTTGCGTTTCGCCGATTCCACGACATTCGGCTTCGCCGCGCCACCGGCCCCGGTGACATGCAGTCCGAGGACCTTCTTGCCCGGCGTCGACCCGGTCACCACCTCGAAGAATACGAAGTACAGGAACCCGAATCCGGCGCCAGGAAGAATCGAAACCCATCCCGGCAGGTCGGATACCCGCTCGAGCACCCAGAACAGTAATCCGCCGATGATGCCGGCAATGATCCAGTCGATGAATCTGGCCGCGGCACGGCCTCCGATCCCGGCCGCAGCGACACCGACCACCTGCCCCGGATTCTGGCCGTACCCACCCGCAGTCATCATTCCTCCTCATATCGATCCCATGTCCGACCGCACACTCACCCGCCGGACTGGCGCGTCGCCCGAAAACCTGTCACTCAGGACATTGCACAGATCGCAGCGACCACTGTAGACCGAGAGTACCGACTCCAGTGCACTATCGCCCGTTCGCCGGACGTGAATTCATCTGCTGCGCAGCACTTCTGAAATTGGATACTGGGCCCGCCCAAGTCTCCTCGCCTCGGTGGCGGCGTTCAGGTTGCTCTTGTGACCTGCCGCCACGGCGATCCAGTTTCGGGCGATCCACGGCTACTGCTGTTTCGGAGCGGCTGCGCAGTGTCCGCCGCGCCTCGCGACCGAACGCGTCACCACCGGACAGACCCTGCTGGATCAGCCCTATACGCCTCGCCGACGGACAGCACGCCGTCCATGGCCGGATCGATCAGCGCATTGGATTCGATCGCCACTCGCGGCTGCCTTGACCGACCTTTCAACTCACGCTCCCTTTGTCAGTTGAGTAACGAAGCGCGGGGGCGCGGCGATTGCGACACAGTACCCAGAGCCGCTCTCGCCGAGGGCAACTCGCCATCGAAGAAAAGTCACAGATGAGGTCAGATGCCCTACGAATCCGCTCCGTTCTTCCGGCGTCTCGCCGCAAGGCTCCTCGACCTTGCTTTCTGCCTGCTACTCACATTCGTCGTCGCCGTACCCGTCGGAATTCTGTTGGTCCCGGTCGCCTTGCTGACGACCGAAGCCCATGAAGCGGTGGTCTACGGATCAGCGGCGTGGTTGTGCTACTTCATCGCCTACGTTGGATTGGAGGTCTTTCTGTTGATCCGACGCGACGGACAGACTCTCGGCAAAGGGCTTCTCGGACTTCGGGTAGTACCTTCTGGAGAGTGGGCTCGGCCAAGGCTGGAATTGCTGCCGGCAGCCTCGCGCATGCTGATCATCTTCCTGCCGTTCGTATTCATGTCCCTGTCGGGATCGAATCCGGAATCAGCCATACTCAATGGGATCGCCGTTGTCGGCTTCCTCGCGCTCATTGTGAGCTTCTTCCTCGCGGCGAATCCCGCGGGAAAACGCCTGACCCTGCACGATCTGGCAACTGGCAGCCGGGTGGTACGCGCGGCCAAGCGAAAGATCGACTGGAAGAACGACATCCCCATGGTACTGCCGGGCCGCGTGGACATGCGAAAGCGACCGTAGGCCAGTCCGTTTCGGCCTCGCAATCGCTGAACCGGAGCACAAGAAATTGTGCACTCCAACCGAAGCGGTCTCGAGGCGTCGTTTCTGGTCACCTGGTTCGCGCAGCGTGGTGCCAGGGGCTTGTGAGCCGGTGTGGGCGTCAGCGTTTCTTGGAAACGTGCATGGTGATCCGGGCGGTGACGAAGGCTTTGCCGTCGGCGTCGAGGATATCGACCGGGACGACGAGTTCGGTGGGTTCGTCGCCGAAGTCGGGAATGGGGTCGAGGGAGGCGACGGCGGTCACTGCGGTGGTTGCCTTGGACTTGTATTCCACGGTCATGCCGACCGGGATCCACCGGTGGGTGGCGGGGATGGTGGCGTCGGTCATCATGCCGCCGGCGAGCTCGGCCATGTTGCACGAGGCGATGGCGTGGTAGGTGCCGAGGTGGTTGTGGACGCTGCGCCGGTTGGGGGCGCTGACCCGGCACAGTCCGGGCCGCAGCTCTTGGAGAAGGGGGTGCACGCTGCGGAAATAGGGGGCTTTGAAGCAAAGCGCCTGGGTGAAGAACCAGTTGCCGAATGGCAAGCGCTGCAGTGTGTTCCAGAGCGCGAGATTGGTGCCGGCCGGCTTGTCCGTGGTGATTGTCATCGACGGTCTTCCTCGGTTCGAGCGGTGTCAGCGCAGTGCGGTGGTGACCGCGCTGTACATGGTGGTCTTGATGGCGGCGAGGGTGGCGGGGTCCTTGCCGAGAATGGGGGTGAGCCGGGTTATGGAGGTGGTGAGGACCTCGGTATCGGCGGCGGTGGCGTCGACGAGCCCGGCAGCCAGGGCGTCCGGACCGTTGAAACGGTAACCGGTGGTCATCGCTGTCACGGCGGCCTGGGGGCCGAGCTTGGCCTGGATGAGCGCGGCCATGCCTGGAGTGAAGGGGATGTTGATGTCGACCTCGGGAAAGCAGTAGTAGCCGCGGTCTTCACGCATGACGCGGTAGTCGTGGGCGGTGGCCAGCATGGCGCCGGCGCCGAAGGCGTGGCCGTTCACCGCGGCGATGGTGGGCAGCGGGAAGGTGAGGATGCGGGCGAACAGTTCCTGGACGCGGCCGACGTACCATTCGGCGCGGTCGCCGTTGGCCATCAGCCAGTCCAGGTCGAGACCGTTGGAGTAGAACTTGCCGCTGCCGGTGGTGACCAGCCCTTGCGCGTCGCGCTCGATAGCGTCGAGGTGGGTGTTGACGGTGTCGAGCCAGTCCGGGGAGAAACGGTTTTCGTCGTCGCCGAGGTTCAGTACGGCGATCTTGTCCTGGTAGTGCAGGTTCGCGGTCATGGTGTTTCCTTTCACTTCGTTGTGGTGGGGTGCAGGGGTACGGCCAGTACCGCGCGGACCGCCGCGGCGAGGCGTTGGCGTACTGCGGTATCGGGGCTCCGGCGGCCGCGCAGCAGCAGCGCGGTGGGCAGTTCCACCACGCAGTCACGGATGACGGCGACGGCCTCACGGTCGGCGCGGTCGAACACGCCGCGCGACAGATTTACGAACAGCTCGGTCAGGGTCTGATCGAGTCGGCGTAGTTGCTCGGCGATGTCGTCGGGGATCTCGCTGGAACCGAGGAGTTCCCGGCGGGGCACGGTCAGCAGGAAACGCCCCGAAACCGGCTGCTGCACCAAGAATTCGGCAGGGGCGTCGGCGGCCGCGACGACCGCCTCGACGGCACCCCCGTGCGCCAGTGCATGATCCGCGGCCTCACGCTGCAAAGTCAGAAACCGCTGCGCGGCGCGCAGCCAGACACGTCCCATCAGCCCGGCGCGGGAGCCGAAGGCGTGATAGATCGCGCCATTGGACACCGACGCGGCCTCCGAGAGCGCGCGGACGGTGACCGCAGCGGGTCCGGAGTCGACTGCCAACCGTTCTGCGGCATCCATGAGCTGATCCAGAGCGTGTACACGAGGACGGGGCATGGCCGGAGCATAACAGAGCATTCGCTCCGTAACTACCAGGGAGTGTGGTCGATATTGGATTTCCCAGCTCAACGAGCCGCACAGCGGCCCAGCGCGCACATGGCGGCGCGGCTCACCCAAGAATTCGAGCACATGCTCTGTTTTAGTTATGGAGCATGTGCTCTCATATGTGAGAGTTCGCACCCGCTCCCGCAGTCCGAGACCTCACTGATCAACCGGGCGGGCGAAGACGGCGCCAGCCCGTAGCGGGCGGCTCTCGCCGGTTTGGCTCACAACCCGATATCCACCATCCGAGACGAAGGTGAACACCACCATGCCCTCCGACACAGCTACCGAAGACGGCTCGTGGCACAAATCGGCGTGCATTTTGTGCGAGAACAATTGCGGGTGCAGATCCTCACCGCCGAGGGGCTGCGGGTCTCCGCGAGATCCGTGGGGACAATCACTGCGACGGGACCGAAGACCTCCTCGCGCGTGACATGTGCATACGGATCGACCTGGTCGATGACGGTTGGCGGGTAGAAGTAACACCCGCCCTCCGGCACCGCACCGCCCAGCGGCACCCGGCCTCCGTCTGCGACCGCAGACTCCACTGCTGCGGCGACGGTATCGCGTTGTGCTGCAATGACCGATGGACCCAGCGTCACTCCGTCCTCGTAGCCGACGCCCATTCGAGCCTGGCTCATTCGAGCGAGATCCGGCGAGCAGACCATTCCTTGGTCCGGCGCAACAGTTCGATCCGGGCCACCACGTGTACTGAGGTGGCTGACGATGCCCGATGCGGGGGTGCTGGACCGGTCGGGCAGTCCGAGCTCGCCGTGCTGACGGAATCTGTTGATCCACTTCGACGCACATTGCCAGGAGATACCCATCTCGGGAGCGACATGGGCGATCGGGCGCGTCCCGCAGCGGTCCACGAGCCGGTGACGGCCCTCGACAGTTAAAGGGCATCACGGTGAGACACGGCGGTTCTTTCGGTCGCGTGGCGGATGTGTGAGTTGGCGCTTCACATCCTGCCGCCGAAAGAACCGCCCCTTTCAGCTCACCCGATGCCCCGCGTCACCAAGTTCACGACCCAGAACAACTAGTGCACTGCGATTCCCTGGCCGGCCCGCAACTCGATCCCCCGCACACCGAGCTCGGTGCCGGTGAGCTCGGTGTCGATGGTGAATTCGCGGATCGCACGGGGACGGAAGACCAGGCACACGCTGCTTCCACCGTAGCTGAAATACCCGAGCTCTGCGCCCTTGCGCACCCTGCTGCCCACCTCTACGGACATCGAGATGGACGATACTTCGGAGATACCAATAGCGACCAGGCAGAATGTCCCGATGCCAGGATGCTCGGCATTGATGGTGACGATGGTTCTGGTGTTTACACACGACATGTAGGCCTGGGAGTATGTGCCTGCGGTCGTGTCACCCCCGAGAGCATCGACACTACTGAACATCAGCCCAGCCACGGTCTCGATCTTGGTCACGGTTCCCGCGGTCGGTGACCAGAAGCGATGATAGTTCCGGCCGTCGAGAAAGCTCTGGAATACGGTCCCTCCTACGAATTTCCATGAAATACGGTCACCGTTGAGCATGTGATAGATCGAGTAGGGCTGGGACTTGATCCAGAATCGATCGAAGCCTCTGACGTCCTGGGCTACCTTGTAAAGCGTGCCGTCATTGGGGGACACGATCACTCGCGAGTCGTCCGGGGCGGCGACAGGGCGCCTGTCTGTCCGGATCTGCCTGTGGAAGAAGTCGTTGAACGACGCGAAGCCCCAGTGAGGATCCGCTGGGTTGGGAATGATGTATTCGTGCAGATTGTTCTTCTCGTACGAGGATGCGCACAACCACCCGTTATCTCCGGTATGCAGCACACCGCGTGATTCCGGGGAGTCGAGGTACCCGCACCAGCTCGCGAGGATTCGCCGCAATCCGTCGTTGAACGCAGTGTTGCGACAGAGCACCCGGCCTGCCGGAGTCTCCATCATGTGCACGAACAGCGTCGAGGCCGGGAAGAAGTTCGACCGCCCTGGGTGCGGATTGTATTCCGGAGCGCGTGTCGACAGCAGGTCTAGTGCCCGGACCAACTCGGGGATGTCGGAGACCGTGCGGTTCGGCTCTGGCACCTCGTCGAGCATGGCCTGCGTGTACATGTGTACGATTGGGTCGCGCCTCAGCAGGTCGGCGAACGCTCGCACCGGAGGGGACCACTGGCCGGGTCCGGTGCCCGATCCGCGGAGTTCCCGCACAGTGTCTGCGAGGAACGTACTGATCTCGAAACCTATATGCGACGAGTAACCACGAAGTGGCGAAATCGATTCGGTCCCATCCAGGTCCACGACTGGCCTCCTCGATCAATGTACCGGGCGCTGGAGGCGCGCGAGATCCACCTTTCCCCCACTGTTGCGCGGCAATGCCGGTAGCACGACAAACTCCGACGGCATGAGATCCGCGTCGAGTCGCCGGCGCAGGTGTTCGCGAATATCCTCGGCCGACAGCGAATTCACCCCTGCAGCGACATAGGCGACCAGAAAATCGACCAGCCCATCGGTGCCCGCAATTCCGACCACGACGCAGTCGATGACGGCCGGATGCTCGATCGCCGCGGATTCGATCTCCGCTGGCTCCACGCGCGTCCCGCGGAGTTTGATCTGGCGATCCGCGCGACCACACCATTCGAGGAGGCCGTCAGTTCGCCATCGGCCCAGATCGCCGGTGCGGTAGCACCGCAGGGACTCCGCCGCGCCGGGCGGGGAAAAGGGGCCAAACCTCGCAGCGCCGTCCGCATCGGCGCCTGCGGTGTAGCCGTCGGGGAGGGACGGCGCGCAGATCACGATTTCGCCGACGGAGCCGTTGTCGCAGAGTCGGTCGTCGCCGTTGACGACGAAGACGCGATACCCGGGAATCGCGCGGCCGACCGGCACGGTCTCGGACCATCGCGCCTCCGGCACCTCCATCCACGTCGCCAGGATGGTCTCGGTAGGCCCGTACAGATTGATCAGCCGAGTGGCTGGCAGGTGCGCCCGCAATGCGGCCGCCAGGTTTCCCGGCAGCGGTTCTCCTGTCAGGAGCAGACACGACAGTGGCGGCAGCCCACTCGACGCGCTGCCGTTGTCGAGGGCATGGACGATTTCGCGCGCGAAACTCGGAACGGTTTGCAGAACGTGCACGTCCTCCTCGGCCAGAAATTTCACGATCAGGCGTGCGTCGTATTTGACCTCGTCCGGCAGGGGAACGACAGTGCCGCCGGCAACGAGCGTGGCAGCGATCTCGCAGAGACTCGCGTCGTAGTGTGTCGAGGCCCACTGGGCCCATTTCATCGGAGGCGCCAACCGGAATTCCCGGACCATCCAGCAGACCAGATCGATGAAGGCCCGATGGGACTGTGTGACGGCTTTCGGTCGCCCGCTCGAGCCCGAGGTGAACACTGTGTAGCAGGGAGCGTCCAGATCGAACTCGGGTTGCCGAATAAGGTTGTCCCGCAGAGCATTCTGGGCGGGGCGCGAGGGGTCGAACGGCGGGACCGGACGCCGATCCTCGGATGCGGCCCACCCGGTGGACACGGACGGGCAGTCGGCGGAGACGACGACAATTCCCGGGGGCGAGTCGGTCAGGACCTCGCGGTCCCATCCGGTCGACGACACCGCCAGCGGCACCGTGACAGCACCGGCCCGCATCAGCGCGAGGAATACCACGACGAACTCGGGGCCGACCCCGAGCCGGGTGGCCACTCGATCCCCGGGCCGGACGCCCCAGTCGAGCAGGGTGCCGACGACCTGATCCGTCCAGGCGTCCAGGCGGCCGTAGGTGAGGTCGCCAACAGCCGGAGCATCGGGACGCGTCGCCGCGTGTGCGCGCACGTGCTCCGGAATGAATGCCGAACGCATTCCTGCCGTCTCTGACATCGTCACTGCACCGGTGCGAAGCCGGAGAGACGACGGGAACCTGCACAACTCGGCAACGACGGAAGCAGATCGTCCACGCCCGGGTCGAGAACCGTCCGGCGCACCGTGGCCAGGAATTCCGAGGCGACACCCGCGTCGTCGCGGAAGGCTGGGGTCGCCTGTTCGAGCCGCTCGAGCAGACCCCGGGTACCGGGACTGAACTTCTCGATACCCACCATCGTCGCGGCCTGATAACAGGCCGCGACGAGCACCGAGACGATCGTGTACACGTTGTCGATGAGCGTGCACGACTTCCGGGCGGCGATCAGGCCCATGCTCACCACGTCCTGGTTCTGCCCGTTGGAAGGGATCGACTTGACTGACGCCGGAGCCGCGAGGTCCAGGTTCTCCGAGGCGATGCTGGTCGCCAGGTACTGTGAGCCCTGCAGACCGGAGTTCAGCCCCTCGTCGCCGAAGGCCAGGAACGCGGGATACGAACGGTTCAGGTGAGGATCGAGTATCCGGTTCACCTGACGCTCGGCCAGCACCCCGATTTCGCATACGGCAACATTGAGGAAATCGCATGCCATGGCGACATACTGGCCGTGGAAGTTGCCGCCGTGGAAAATGGTCTCGGGCGAATCGAAGATGAGCGGGTTGTCGTTGCACGAATTCAGTTCTTCCTCCACCAGGCGCCGACAATATTCGAGAGTCTCGACGATGGGACCGACGATCTGGGGAATGCACCGCAAGGTGTACGCGTCCTGGAGATAGTCGTGAACCTTGGTTACCCTCCCAGAGTTCGCCGCCTCCGCCTGGATGAGCTGCATCACCTCACCGTGGTCTCGGGTGAGTTCGCTACCACCGAGCAGCCCGAGGACCACCTCGGCCACCTCGCACTGTCCCGCGTGATTCTTCAGCTCGTGACCGCGCGGCTCAAATGCCCCGGTCGAGCCCTGCATCACCTGCAGGAACGTGGCCGAGGCCCACAGCGCCACCCGCAGCAGGCGACGTGCCCGGACGAGTGAAACAGAGGCAACGCCCGTCATCGCGGAAGTTCCGTTGATCAGCGCAAGCCCCTCTTTGTATCCCAGGCGCGTCGGCTGCAGACCGGCGTCGGCCAGTGCGTCGGCAGCAGAGTGAATCACCCCCTTTCGGCGGACCTGCCCGGCGCCGATGAGCGAGATCGCCAGATGCGCCAGCGGGGCCAAGTCACCACTGGCGCCGAGTGATCCCTGCTGCGGCACCAGCGGATGGATACCGGCGTTCAGCAGGTCGGCCATCAATGTCAGCGTCTCGGGGCGAACCCCTGAGTAGCCCCGCATCAGGCAGTTGAGCCGGGTGACCGAGATGGCCCGCACCGTCGTGTCCTCGAACAGCGGGCCGCCACCGGCCGCGTGTGTACGCAGGAGGTTGCCCTGCAGCGCCGTCTCGAACTGCGGTGGGATGCTTCTCGTCACCATCTCGCCGAACCCCGTCGTGACCCCGTAGATCGGATGCCCTTCGGCGCCCCATCGCTGGATCCGTCGATGCGTGGCATCGACCATCGCGAGCTGATCGGCATCGAGTTCCACCGGCTCTTGCTTGACGGCGATGTCGTAGACGTCGTCAATGGTCAATTCGCTGCCCCGAATCAGCATGCGACACTCCTTGAAGTCACCGTCAACAACGCACGGCCGCAGCCTGATTCGTTGTATCGAGTCTCGCTGGCCGCGCCTATAGAAGCCTGACACGGAGGCCGGGGCCGCCGGTATCAGCCAATCGGCCTACCTTCGGGCGGGGCCGTCCTACGCCCTGGCCCGGATTACGACGAGCTGGGTCAACCATCCTGATACGGTGGTCGGAGAGCCGACGGTCGACGAACTGCAAGCAGTCATCGATGGAGGCGCAGGCCGCCCAGCTGATCTCTGAGTTCATCGCGTCGATGACAAAGTTTCACGTCCAGGCCGTTCCCTTGTTCGTCGAGCATGTCGACCGCGAGTTGAAGAGTGGTACGAGGTACCCGGTCGTCGCAGTAATAGCAACGCATGATTTCCGAGCGATGGTGGGGCCTATTGTCGGTGGTACAGAACACGTACGCTTGGCCGTCCTCGATCACGTCCCAGTAGCCGCCTTGGCTGCAGACCAACCTCCGAGTCCCTTACGGCGCGGCGGCTGCGTCGTTCGCCCTGCGGAGCCTTCGTCAGGACCGGGTACCCGCGTCATGACGAATCACCGTGGGCGGCAGGCCAACTTGCACCGCTCACATTGGTTCGGTGCGATGGCATGATGTCCGATATGGCCAGCCCTACCAAGATCATGATCGGTGGCGAGCGCGTCGAGATCACTGCCGACCAAGTCTTTCTTGCCACGCGTGACCAGACGCCGGACAAACCGCACACTTATGGCGTGCTTGTCAACGGTGTCCTCTGGCCCCCGCTCCAGCTGATCGCACTGGCGACAGGCGTCCCGGGCAACTCCGGCGAGACGCGCAACTACAATTCGCACACGGCGTTAAAAGCCCTGAATGAACTGGGATTCTCCACCTTCGAAGAAATCACGTACTCGGGCAACGGCAACGTCGTTGTACGCGAGAACCGCAAGCGCGGCTAACTGGCCGCCGCAGGCCCCAGCTATTCCAGCACGGACTTCATTGCGTCTTCGGCGACAGCCGGATGAGCGTGCGACCGAGCACCGCGCCCGTGTGGTGCCATACCGCGATCTCGGCATCGCCTGGCCGTCGTGCTCTACGCCGCCGCGCTGCGCCGCAGCGAAGCTGTCGGCCTGAGCCTGGGCGACCTGACCATCGTCGACGGGCCGGACAACGATCAGCGGCTGCGAATCCGTCTGCGGGGTACCCAAGATCAGCCAAACCGAGGTCGAATACCTATATCTGAAGCGTGGTTCTGGTGATGCCCTGTGGTGCGCGCTGCAGCGGTGGCGGGCCGGTAACCCGCTCGCTGGACCCCACCGGACGTGGCCGGGCACGATGGGAGATGAGGTGGAAGCCCGCAGGCACCGCGTTCGCGGTCCCTTCGAAGACCGGATCACCCTGACCGGAAACTGCCAGGACAGCGGTCGATACGGCGGAGATGCTGTGCGGCTCAGTCGGAGAAGACCGACCAGCAGATGCTGTTGCGCCGGGCCTGGTCTTCGAGGACCAGGGCGCGGATGGGGTCGGTGAGCTGGTCTCGCTGCCAGTCACGCTCGATCCGGCCCGCCTGGGGATTGCCGGGATGCGCGCTTCGAACGGCTTTGATCGCGTAGGCGGCGGCACCGAGGTCGTGTTCGGCGACGTGTCCAACGCATGCGGCTTGTCCGGCGGCGTAGGCGGCGAACCGGGCCGCGCCGGTCAGCGGGCGGGCGGCGCCCATCGCGTGTCCGCCTGCTGCCCGGGCTTGCATCATCGGCATGTCGCCTCGCGCCCACGCTCTGGCGGCGGCGATGGCGTCTCGTGGGCGTGGATCGTCGGGCTGTTCGTGCTCGAAATGGCCGAGAACGTGCTCGGCGCATGCCGCCGCCCACAGCGCGAGCAGCTGATGGTCGGCATCGGTCAGGCGGCCACCCCGACGGATCGTCACCATCCGGGGGTCTCGGACCTTGGGCAGGATCATCGCCGCTCCGCCCCTCGCTCGTGCCGCGGTGACGGGGTGCGCTCATCTCGCAGGCGGTTGTCGAGCTGGTGCACGAGCTGGCTGACCCGGTTCGTGCCGGCGCCGATCCTCGGATAACGACGGAGGACGTCGATCACCAGTGGCGCCGCGAGGTCGACGATGCGCTCGACCGAGTCGCCGTATTCGTCGCTGGGGCGCAGCTCGAATACTCGGATGGTGTGCGCAGACGCGCGCAGGATGTGGTTGACCTGAGCGGCATCCGCCAGCGGATGCAGATACGCCGATGCGGCGGCATCGCCCGCGGCCATCGCGGCGTGAAACGGCACGGGCGCCGCCGCTTCTCGCCCAGCACGGTGGGCGGCAGGTGCCGTCACCCGCTGGGCGCGAGAGCGGCGGCCTCCGTGGACGAACGCGGCTGCGGCGGCGAGCGCGTCGCGGGGTCTGCTGTCATCGGGGTGACATGCCTCGAACAGCGGAAGTACCTGCTCTGCCGAGGACATGGCAAAAGCCGTCACTGCCCTGATCTCGTCCATGGTCAACGCGAAGTCTGGGGTGCGTTGCTTGCGCCGGAGGGGAGGCTCTGACCGGAGGTTCACACCCTCCGATCGTAACCTTGAACGTTCGATTGAACGTTGTGGTCACCTAACCAGGGGATGCGACCGTAAACCCTCAAAGCGATGCCACCTCAGCCGCGAAGGACCGGACCGCCGAAACGAGTATCCCCACACCTGAGACGGGCCCACCCGTCCAGCGCCGCTTCCACGCCATCGGACCATTGACCCCTGGTCGGAGGTGTCTACGGTCAGCTTCACGTTCGGGTTGAGGACGCGCAGGAGCGCTTCGAATCGCCGCCCAGGGAAGGCTTGGACGATTTCTCGATGATCACGACCGAGGCCCGTCGGCTGATCTGTGGCTTGGACGTTGCGACGAGCCCGGCTGGCGATCATCTTGGTGGCATCGGTCGATCTACCCAAGATCTCGCCGATTTCCTGGAATGTGAAACCGACTGCGTGCGCGCAGGTTTCGGCGGACAATACCTTAGATATCCACTGATCCAGGCCCGTTCGCGCGGTGCCTGCTGCTTGGAGGGCAGTCGGGATGTTCGTAGAACCGCTGTCGAGGCATCGCTATTTTCGGACCGCCGACCCCGAGGTGGCCCGGGCGGGGATGAGCGGCATTCTGCGTGAGCACCGGCTCGATCCGAGCGCCTCCACCATGGAGGCCAGCTGCAATGTCGTCCGGTACGGCGATGTCGGCCTGGTCTACAAGCATTACGGGGTTCAAGTTCGGATCCGGACCGAGCCCATCGAAACCTTCCGCCTGGTTCAGATACCGCTGGCCGGGTGGGCCCGGGTGCTCAACGGGACCGCGGATATCGCCTCCGACCCTGCGGTGGCCTCGGTTCCGGACCCGGACGCGCCCCTGGACATGAACTGGCACGAGAGCAGCAGGCAACTGCTCGTCCGATTCGACCGTGCCGCGTTGGACGACCATTTGCGGCGGATGCTGGGCCGGCCGCCGGATCGTCCGCTGCGGATGGCCGTCGCCATGCAATTGCGGTCACCCGCCGCCCGGACCTGGTTCGAATCGCTGCGCATGCTGCAGGACGACGCCGAAGGCCCCGGCCTGTTCCTGGATTCGCGGCTGCGGCCGCAGATCGAGCAGCTGATGATGTCCCAACTCCTGCTGGCCCAGCCGAACAGCTATACCGAGCTCCTGCTCGACGACGCACCCGGAAAGTCGACGCCGCGTCCCATCCGCCTGGCCGAACAACTCATCACCGACCATGCGCACGAAATGCTCACCATCACCGACATCGCTGAGGCAGTGGGACTTTCGGTGCGGAGCCTGCAAGAGGGCTTCCGGCGATACCTCGACACCACACCGACGGCGCGATTGCGTGAAGCCCGGCTGGTGGGCGTGCACACCGCGCTGGCCGCCGCGGACCCCACCATGACCACGGTCGCGGCGGTGGCCGCGGACTGGGGGTTCTGGCATCTGGGCCGTTTTTCAGCCCTGTACCGACGGCGATGGGGTGTGCCGCCGTCGGTGACGCTGCGCGCCTGAAACGCCGCGCCGCGCCGAACCCGCCGCGCAGCCCGGATAGAACTCGCGCGAGGTGGATAGTCGCGGGCGGTCCGGTCCACCCATCATGAGTGCGGCGCATTTCCGCCGCACCGATACTCGATCCCATCGGCTTCGAAGGGTCAATCATGTTCTCACTCACATTGTTTCGTCGTCTCAGCGTCGCGGCGGCGGCTACCCTCGCGGTCGCTGGATACGGCGCGGCCCTCGCGCCGGCACCGGCGTCGGCGGCTTACGACTGCCCGGGCGGACTGTTCTGCGGCTACGACCACCGCAACGGCACCGGCATGTTCGTGCAGGTCGACAGCAACTGCCTGCTGCACGACATCGGCAACGAAGGAAATGGAGATCGTCTGAGCTCGTACTGGAACCGCACCGGGAAGACGGTCGGCGTCTACAACTGGACCGGTCAGGAGTGGCAACTGCTCGTCTCGGTCCCCGACAACAGCAAGGGCAATGTGCCCGCCGACGGTGACAACAAGGCCGATGCCCTGTGGGTCTGCGGCTGAGTTGAAATTTACAATAATCGGTAAACCCTCTCGGCGCGCAGCCGGGAGGTTTACCGACCGTCCGCGGGCGACGACGTCAGGTCGCGGACAGGCAGATTATTCGCCCGCAGGTGTGGTGGATCGTCTAGACTCCTATACACAGCTACCGGTTCGGGATGTTCTGTCCCGACTTAGCGTGTGAATTCGCGTCACCGCTTTCTCCTCTCTGTTTCGGATGAAACTCATACGGTAAGGAGCGGTACATGACTGCACAATCCACGACGATCAATGAGCCGTCTCTGCAAGACAAGATCACATACCAGCTGTGCGAGTACGCGAATCTGGTCAACAGCATCAGCAAAGAAGACGGCGACCTGGAGGACACCCTCTCTCAGAAGATCCAGCAGTATCTCGACACCAACCGGGACGTCATCGGAGGGTGGGAGATCGTCTGGGGTCCGGGAGTCGCGCTGTTCGACACCGACTTGTACGCGGTCAACGCCCTGTACATGGCGCGAAGCACAGAGGATCGCTCCCGGTACGTGATCGCGATGGCCGGCAGCACCGACGCACTGGTGTTCGACTGGCTCGTCGAGGACTCCTTCATTCTCCAGACGCCGTGGTTCGCGAATAATGCCGCCTGGCACACGATCGGCACTGCTATCGGGGTGAAAACCCTCCTCAATATCAAACCCTCAGGCCAGCGTCCCGGCGCCGGCCACACGTTGCCCGAGTTCCTGAGTTCGCTCGGCGACAAGGCGATCGACCTGACCGTCACCGGCCACAGCCTCGGCGGTGCCCTGTCACTCACGCTGGCGCTGTTCCTGCGCGACACCCAATGGCTTTGGGACAATTCCGAAAAAGCCAGGATCAGCGTGCTCTCGACCGCCGGACCGAGTTTCTGCAACCAGGAATTCGTCAACTACACCACCCAACGCCTGCAACGAGTACGGCGCTACGCCAACGACCTCGACATCGTCCCGCACATGTGGAACCCGCCCGACATCGATGGCGCCAAGGCTCTCTACTCCAAGAACAACCAGCCTGCTCCCGGTGGTATGCAGGTTCTGTTAGAGGTGCTCGAGATACAGGCATCCGTATCAGGCCAATACGCACACTTCGACCCCGCCAGCGGCGTATTCCACGGCACGTTCAACAATAAGATAAATCAAACGCAAGGCTCGACGCCGGACGATTTGTACTTTGCGCAGGTCGGGTACCAGCACATAGGCGGCTACCATGAGTTCTTCGAAATCGGAGGCGTGCAGTGGCCGCAGGGCGTCGTAGCCCTCCCGCCGGTCGGCACCGACGCCGTGATGAACCGCGTCTTGGCCTTGGCCGGTCTACCGCTCGGCGACGGTGCCGGAAAGGTACTGGCGAACCATCGGCCGGCGACCGTCCCGCTCAACGGACAGCCCGTGGAGCTGCCCACCGACCACGACAGCCCCGAAGCCAAGAACTTCGTGGACCGCGTCACCGCCGAGTTCAACCCCACCTCCGCATGAACTGATGCCCGTGCCCCGCACTCGGTGGCACGCGAGCTCCGATCCGGTACAGCGCGAAAGCGCTCCAACGGGACAGGGCGTGGCGGTCGATTCCGGCAGGCGGTCTCGGCGACTACAGGTCAGTCGACGAGGTCCGGCGTCGGCAGTCGGCCGCCACGACCAGCTTGTGTCCCCCAATGATTCGAGCCACTCGATGATGAGGGCCAGGACGAATCCGTTTGCGATTGGCGAGCTGGTCGCGGCATTGGGAATCACAGTTCGAATGTGTTCGCGGCACAAGAGAGTTCGATCCGACGCTGCGGCATCGCATGTGCGGCCAAGGTCGGAGTCCCGCCCGTCCCAGCAAGAGCACTCGCAGCCTGGGATCGCAGACCGGGCCTACTCCCTGGGACTGCCCGAAAAATCGGCGTCGAAAAGCTGTGAACTCTTTTGAACCCGCAAACTCCTGCAAATTCTCCGCGTCTGAGAACGGATGTTCTCCAGACTGGAGGTGTTGGGTCTGGCGGCTGGCTGGCCGACACCACCCGCCAGGCCCAACCCCCTCGGCTGCACGCCCTGGTCGAGCTCTCGCCGACATCTCAGTCCTTCGGCGCGGAGTTAATTGTGTCGCCGTACCAGCTCAGATCCGAATTCTCGGCGACCTCGAAGGCCTCGAAACGATCGTCGGCCACAACCGCGTCGATCAGAGCCCGTGAGCCGGCCACGATCGTGGAGTCGAAGTCGATCTCGCTGGCCACGACCCATGCGTGGTCGGCGGGCCAGAGCAGCTGGGGCGTCACTCCGGGGAAGTCGGTCGTCCATCCCAGGCCCGCCGCATGCACCCAGCTGGGGTCGGCGAGTTCGGAGAGACTGGTGTCGAACAGCATGAAGTCGCGTCCCGGCCACCGCAGGAAAGGCCCTGTCCGGACCGCTCGTCTGACCTGTGGCGCGACAGACGCTGCCAGCTCGGCGTCGATTCGAGCTCGCTCGCGCTCGAGGTTCTGCGGATCGCCGTCGGTGGACGCGACGAACACCGCACCCGAGGATGTGTTCAGCTCGCCGAATCCATTCCACACTCCAGCCGTCACCTCTTCCGGTGCCTCGGTGGCTGCGCGAAGGTGGACGGTGAGCGCGGCCAGCAGACTCGGGTCGAACCACCCCTCGACGGTCTGGCCGACTTTCCAGCCGTCATCGAACGACATCGCCGCTTCGTCCTCGTCGTCGGTGAGGTTGCGCCACTGCACCAGCGGATGCATCACTCTGCCGTTGCGCACGGCGACCTCGGCCCACGGCCACTTCGCCTCCTCCACGATCTCGGGACTACCCCACTCGTCGGTGACCGTGACATCGCGGCGGGTCGCCTCGACCGGGTGCAGGATCCGCGCATAAGCCTCGAAGCCGGTACCAGCGACGCCGCCGACCCCGTGTTCGCCGACGCGCGCCAGCAGCCACCCACCACGCTCGAAATCCGTTGTGAACTCCACCCAGCCAGCCTAATGAGCCACGCCTGTCGGGCAGCTCTGTCTCTGGACGCTGAGTAACACGCCAAAGGGACGCGCGTAACCGACACGGCCGTAGTCCGAATCTTACTGAGTCACGCCTTCGGGCGGTTGTGATCGTCCTCGATTGGCGGGTCGGAACGCACCGCCACGTCACCCGTTACCGTTCGGAAATCGAGAACGAAGGACTGCCCGGCGGTTGGCGGGTAAGAGTTCCATGGGGAGCCCGGTATTGGCGTAGCCGATCGAGAGGACTTGGCCTTGAGTGATCTTTCTCGCCGTGACCTGCTCAGGACGTCGACGGCCGTCGGCGTAGGAGCAGTCGTTGTTTCGGGCCTCACAGGCGCAGACACGCCGGATATCGCGGACGCGAGCGTCCCCGAAAAAAGCCCGGGATGCCCGCCCGCGACGCTGACCGGCCACATCGTCCGACCCGGTGACGTGTCGTACACGGAGGCCCGACTCGGCTGGGATCAGCTCTTTTCGCACTATCCGCTGGTCATCGTCTTCGCGCAGGACACCCAGGACGTGGTGAACGCCCTGACGTGGGCGCGGCAGCACAACGTCGCGTTGCGGGTACGCAGCGGCCGCCACGCCCTCGAGGGCTGGTCGAACGTCGACAACGGCATCGTGATCGACGTCAGCCGGCTGAAGTCGGTCCGGATCGACCCTGGCGCTCGTATCGCGACGGTCGGCGCCGGGCTGAACCAGCTGGAAGCGGTGACGACGCTCGCGAAGCAGAATTTCGCGATCACAACCGGAAGCGAGGGCAGCGTAAGCGTGTGCGGTGCGACGCTCGGCGGTGGACTCGGGCCACTCAACCGCTGGCTCGGCATGGCTTGCGACAGCCTGATGGCGGCCGAGGTCGTCGTCGCGTCGGGTGACGACTGCGCCGAGGTGATCAACGCGGACTCGCAGCACCACTCGGACCTGCTCTGGGCGCTTCGCGGCGCGGGCAACGGCAACTTCGGGATCGTCACCCAACTCACCTACAAGGTGTATCCGCTCGAGCATCTCGCCTATGTGCAGGCGACGTGGGATGGACTCGGGGACCTGTACGGGGTCTTCGAGGCGTGGCAGCGTACGGTACCGTCCGCCGACAGCCGTCTGGGATCCGAGCTCGAGGTCCACAAGTCCCAGATCCTGCTGTCCGCGTGGCTCGTGGAGGGGGCGGCGGCACAGGCCACAGAGATGCTGGCCGCGATCCTGTCGGTCGGTAGCCCCGATGTCACGGTGCAGGTCGGTAACTGGGGCGATATTTTCGCGGGAGCCCAGGTCCCGCTCCCGCAAGAGCCCGCGAACTGGAAGTTCTTCTCGCAGTTCGTCAAAGAGCCGTTCCCGAAGGAGGCGATCGACATCATCGGCGACTTCATGAGGAACGCTCCCACAGAGGACAGCAACTACTTCGTCGATGCCTTCGGTGGGGCGATCAAGACGGAACCCCCTGGCGGCACGGCGTTCGCGCATCGCGACGCTCTTTTCTACGGTGAGATCGGCGCAGCTTGGGGGACTCGTTCCACACAACCAGGCGCCAGCGACCCGCTGACCTCGCAGGCCCAGGCCTGGACCGCCGAGTTCAGCCAGGCGCTGCGGCCCTACGCGAACGGCGCCTACGTCAACGTACCGAACGTCGGAATGCAAGAGTGGGGAACCGCCTACTGGGGTGGACAGCACTTCGAGCGGCTGCGCGCGATCAAAGCGAAGTACGACCCCCACAACATTTTCCAGTACGAGCAGAGCATCCCGCCCGCATCACACTGATCGACAGTCAGTCATGACTGTTCCGCAGACCCGGACCGACCCAACCTATCTCCGCGAGCTGCCGTGACATGCCGGCCTGTCCTGAAGGTTCATCTTCGACCGGCCAAATGCTCGTCGAGTACGCGCGCGATGATCGGCAACACGTGTCGTGCGGTCAGTTCGTCATGGGTGACTCCGATATCGTGATCGACGATCTCGCCGGTCACGTAGGGCCGCCATCCACCGGGGCCCGAGTTGCCGGAAGCGTCGACGGTCGCACTGAAATACACTGCGTCCCCGCCGAATACGGGACGATGATATCCGGTTCTGATCTGTGCCACTATGTTGTACCACCGCGTCAGACGCTCGATTGTGCCCGCGTCGATCGGCGAAACACCGCCCAGTCGGGCACGAATCAGATCGGCGGCATCTTCCGCGGACGCATCGGCGGGCACACCAGGAATACCCAACATCGGGCCGAAAGTACTGACGAAGCCGCCGGCGGAAAGCTGCTCGATGCTGTCACCATCGATGTCCGCGGAGTCCGTGTCGAGTAGCACGAGAAGTCCTACATGCTCACCGGCGTTCCTCAACTTCGTGGCGATCGCGTGCGCGACGAGCCCGCCGAACGACCACCCGAGCAGGTGGTATGGACCCGTCGGCTGCAGAATCCGGATCTCGTGGATGTACCGATCGACCAACTCTTCGATCGATCGCGCTAGTGCTTCGCTGCCGCCCAGGCCCGGTGCCTGTAGCCCATAGATCGGCCTGCCCGGCGACAGCACATCCGCGAATCCCGAGTAGGGCCAGGCGACTCCGGAGGACGGAGACACGCAGAACAGCGCGGGTTCGCTGCCGCCGAGCCGGATCGGCCACACGACGTCGAGCATAGGTCCGGCGTCGACTGGAGGCAGTTCATCGGCCATGCGCCCGGCGGCCGCGGCCAATGCGGCGATGGTGCGGTGCTGGAACACCTGAAACGGCGTGCGGTGGACGCCCTGCCGCTCGGCCCTGGATACCAGCTGGAGAGCGAGGATACTGTCGCCGCCGAGAACGAAGAAGGAATCGTCGGCGCCGACTTTGTCGACACCGAGCAGCTCCGCGCAGATGTCGGCGAGAATTGCTTCGGTCGGTGTCGAGGGTGGCCGGTACCCGGCCTGCCCGTCCGCGAATTCAGGTGTGGGCAAGGCGGTCCGATCGAGCTTGCCGACCGCGTTGAGCGGAATCGTATCGAGCACGACGAACACGGAAGGGACCATGTACGCGGGCAGGGCAGCGGTCGCGACCATACGCAGATGCGCGACGTCGACCGTGACATCTTCGGCAGGCAGCACATACGACACCAGTACGGTTGCCCCTGTCGGCCCGGCGCGGCCTGTCGTCACCGCATACTCGACCTGTTCATCGCGGCACAGCACGGAATCGATCTCGCCGAGTTCGATCCGCAGGCCGTGGATCTTCACCTGAAAGTCGTTGCGGCCCAGAAACTCCAGCTCGTATGTATGGTCGGCCCCGATGACCCATCGCACCATGTCGCCGGTGCGGTACATCCGCTCCCCCGGCTGGCCGTAGGGATCGGCGACGAAGTGTGTCGCGGTCGCCTCGAAACGGCCGAAATAGCCGCGGGCGAGCGCGGGACCGGCCAGGTACAGTTCACCGGCGACGCCGACCGGCACCGGACGCAACCAGGTGTCGAGCACCATGGTCGCGGCGCCACGGATCGGCCCGCCGATGGTGATCGGTGCTGCCGCGGCGAGATCGCGGTGACAGGTCGCCCAAGTGCTGAACTCTGTCGGACCGTACAGGTTCACCATCCGACACTCGGGCGACCACCGCTCGATCAGTTCAGCCCTCGCAGGCTCGCCCCCCACAGCAAGCACCCGCAGCTGATCGAGTCCGCCAGGATCCATCGTGGCCAGTACCGACGGCGTGATCGACGCATGGGTGACCCGTTCGGCGCGCAGCAGTCGATCCAGCTCTCCGCCCGCACATACGTCAGGCGGCGCGATCACGAGTTCGCCGCCCGCGCCATGTGCTGTCAGCAGTTCGAAGATCGACGCGTCGAAGCTCGGTGACGCCACATGCAGGACGCCGACCGCCGGATCCAAGTCCAGTGACTCGGTCAAGTCGGCCACCAGATTCGCGAGCCCGCGATGGCTGACCAGCACAGCCTTGGGTTCGCCGGTGGAGCCCGAGGTGTAGATCAGGTACGCCGCGTGGTCGATGCGGATGGGACTCCCACGCTCCGCGTCGGTGATCGGTGCTGCGGAGACCTTCTCGACCCGGCGGCGCGTAACGAGGTCATCGAGCAGCAGCCAGTCGATGGTTCCCGGTAGCGCCTCGCGGGTCACCGTCACGCCGATCTCCGCCTTCGAGTCGGCCAGGATGTGCTCGATCCGCTCGATCGGATAGCAAGGATCGAGCGACACGAACGCCGCGCCGGTCTTGGCGACTGCCCACACCGCCACCACCGATTCCAGCGATCGACCGAGAGCAAGCACGACGCACATTTCCGGCCGCGCGCCTCGGCGCAGCAGGACGCGGGCAAGACGATTCGACCAGGCGTCGAGCTCGCCATAGGACATCGTTGTCTCGCCCGCGCGAACAGCGATGGCACTGCGGTCGATCCGTGCTCCGGCACAGAGAATTTCGGGCAGTGTTCGCGGCGGCATCGACGCCGGTCCACGCACCGACAGCAGCGTGGCGCGCTCCGCGTCGTCGCAGCACTGTAGCTCGGACACCAGCGCCTGTGGGTTGCCTACGAGTTGAGTCAGGAACCGGATCAAGCGATCCAACAGTAGGCGCGCTGTTTCCGGCACGAACTGGTCGGCGTGGTACTTCACGCTGATGCGCAGCATGGCCTGCCCGTCGCTGCCGGGCAGCGGAACCACCATGAGATTCAACGGATACGGCGTGGCATCGGTGCCCTCGACGTCGACTACCCGCATGCCCGCGATGTCCGGCAGCGCCGACAACGCGCCTCGGTCGAGCGGATACGACTCGAAAACGGTGAGCGTATCGAACAATTCGGCCAAGCCCACCGTCTTGTGAATCGCGGCGAGCCCGACTTGCTGATGATCCATCAGCCGTGCCTGTTCACTCTGCATGCGAGCCAGTAGGTCGGCGACCCGCTCCGCGGGATCGAACCGTACACGCACCGGCAACGTATTGATGAAAAGACCGACCGATTCTTCGACACCGGCCAGCTCGGGTGGCCTGCCCGACACCGTCGCGCCGAATACCACGTCGGATCGGCCCGTCAGCACGGCCAGCAGCATCGCCCAACCCGCCTGCACTATCGTGTTCGCCGTGGTGCCCGAATCGCGCGCGGCCATTTGCAGACGTGCGACGATGTCCTGGGACAGGTCGGCGGACACCGTCCCGGTCCCTGTCGCCTCCGTGCCGGTCGATGTCGAGACCGCCCGTGTCGGGATGTCGATACCTGCCAAGTACTGTGCCCACGCGGCGGTCGACGCAGCATGATCCTGCTGGCGCAGCCAGGAGAGGAATTCGCGGTAAGAGTGCGCGGGCGGCAGCGCGGAGGTGTCGCCCGCAGTGGCATAGAGCGTGAGTAATTCCCGCACCAGCAGCGCAGTGGACCAGCCGTCCAGCACAAGGTGATGGTTGGTCAGCACGAACCGGTACTGCGCGGGAGCGGTACGCACGAGCGTGCAGCGCACGAGCGGCGGGCGGGTCAATTCGAACCGGCTGCCCGCGTCCAGGGCGATCAGCCGGTCGAGTTCTCGCTGTCGTTGCTCGGCTTCCGCGATTCCGGTCAGGTCGATCTCCCGCCAGCAGATGTCGGCGTCGGTGACGACGAGTTGGCGGGGCCCTTCATCGGTCTCCACGAACGCGACCCGCAGGATGTCGTGCCGTGCCACCAGCGTCTGCGCGGCGGAGCGTAGTCGCGCGGTGTCGACGGTACCCGTCAGCGTGAGTAGCGACTGCACCGTATAGACGTCGGCGCCTTCGGGATCGTACAGCGCATGGAAGAGCAGGCCATGCTGCAATGGTGACAGCGGCCAGACATCGGTGAGAGTCGGATAGGTGCGTTCCCAGGCGTCGATCTGTGCCTGCGTCACCGCGACGAGGTCGAAGTCGCAAGGAGTGTGTCCTCCGGCTCCTGGGCTGCCGCTGTGATCGGCCAGTGCCCGCAGCGCGGCAGCCCAGAGATCGGCGAACTCTTCGACGTCCACGGCCTCGAGCAGCCGAGCTGCGTATGCCCACGTCACTTCCAGCCCGGAGTCGGTCAGTGCGGCATTGATATCGACGACCGCGGCCAGCGGCGCTCGCTCGTCCCGCGTTGCCGCGAAGCGTTGCGGCAACCAGGCCCCGGCCTCGCTGTCGGTCGGCACCCGGCCCAGATAGTTGAAGCTGATCTGCGGGGTCGGCGCGTCCACGAGCGCATTCTTGGTGTCGGCGTTCAGATACCGGAGCATGCCGAAGCCGACACCCTTGTCGGGCACCGCGCGTAACTGTTGCTTCGTGGTCTTGATCGCGGCGCCCGCCGCGGGGCCACCGGTGAAAGCGTCTGCGAGGTCGACGCCCGTCAGATCGATGGCGATCGGATGGACCGTGGTGAACCAGCCCACGGTGCGCGCGACATCGGCGCCGGGCAGGACGGCCTCCGTGCGTCCGTGGCCCTCCATGCTGAGAAGCAATGACCTTCGATCACGCCAGCGGCATGCCGCCATCGCGAGCGCGGTCAGCAGCACATCGTCGGCACCGCAGTGGAAAAGGTCCGGCACCGTGGTGAGTACCGAGTTCGCGACATCCGGAACGACGATGGTCCGGAAAGTCCCCGCGGTGGCGGCGATGTCGAGGGCCGGGTCCCAAGCGCCCGTGCCGATCGGCGGATCGGGCGTCGCCAAAATGTTCTGCCAGACCGGCAGTTCGGCGCTGCGGCCTGCCGCATGGTCGACTTGTCCGTGCGCCCAACGCCGAAACGAGGTGCCGACCGGAGCCAGGGCGAGGCCCTCGGCCGCGGTCGCCAGATCCGGCAGCAGGGTGCGCCATGACACCGCGTCGATCACCAGGTGATGCAGCACGATCCAGCACAAGGAAGGAGCATCCGCTCGTTCGATCAGCACGAAGCGTGCGACGACTCCGGCCTCCGGATCGAGCAGGTCCGCGGCAGCTTGCAATTCGTCATCGAACGTCGGATCGCCATTGCGATCGGCGCTCACGACGTCCACCAAGGTGCCTGCCTCGACCGCACCGGCTGGTGCGACAACCCATTCCCAGCCGTGATCGGTGTTTCGCATCGAGGAGCGCAGTAGGTCGTGATGGTCGAGAATCACTTGCACGGCCTCGACCAATCGTGTGTGGTCCACGTCGGCCGGTAGACCGACCAAAACCGCCTGGCCGAGCCTGCGCCAGGTCTGTCCTTGGTCCAGCATCGCCTGCACGATCGGTGTGAGTTCGACGGCGCCGACGCCACCGCCGGGCAGCTCGCGTGCCACCGGAGTGCGCGCCTCGGTGGCCACCGCTGCGAGAGCGGCAACGGTCTTGCGCTCGAATACATCTCGTGCGCTGAGGCCGATCCCGGCGGACTTCGCCTTCGAGACCAGTTGAATGGCCGAGATGCTGTCGCCACCGAGTGCGAAGAAGCTCGCGTCGGCGCCCACCGAATCCAGCCCGAGAACCTCGGCGAACAGTGCGGCCAGTGCCTGCTCCCGTGGGGTCGAAGGTGGTCTGCCCACAGACGCGTCCGAGCCGAACTCTGGTTCTGGCAGTGCCGTGCGATCTACCTTGCCCAGCGGTGTCAGCGGAATACTGTCCAGTATTACCACCGCGGCGGGCACCATATAGGCCGGAAGCGCCTTGTCCGCAGCCGCTTTCAACGCGTCCACAGAGACCTTGGCACCTGGTTCGGGCAGCACGTACGACACCAGCGCGGTGGAACCCGAGTCGGTCTCCTTGCCGAGGGTGACCACGAAGTCGACGCCGGGGTGCTGTCGCAGAACGGCATCGATTTCGCCGAGCTCGATACGGAAGCCGCGCACCTTCACCTGGAAGTCGCTGCGACCCTGATGATCCAGCTCCAGTCTCCCGGAACTCTCGGTCCAGCGAGCCAAGTCTCCGGTGCGGTACATCCGCTCGCCACACGCGTAAGGGTTCGCAACGAATCGGCAGGCAGTGAGGCCTCTACGCTGATGATAGCCGCGCGCCACACCCGCCCCGGCGAGATAGAGCTCCCCGATCGTCCCGGGAGCCACCGGCCGCAACCAGGAATCGAGCACGACCGCTGAGAAACCGCGACCCGGACTTCCGATCGTGACCGGCCCAGCGGGTCTCAACGCGTCGCTCAAGGTCGCCGTGACCGTGGTCTCGGTGGGCCCGTACCCATTGAGTACAGAACGACCGGACCACCTGGCCACCAACTCGCCTGGGCAGCTCTCACCACCGACAACGACAGTGCGCAGGCTGGGTAGTGTCGCTGGGTCGAGAGATCCCACGACCGCCGGTGTGGCGTCCAGGTGGGACACACCTTCCGCGCGCAGAACCGCCGCCATCTCTTCACCGCCGTACGCCGATGGCGGAACAACGACGAGCGTCGCACCGGCGGCGAAGCTGACCAGGATCTCTTCGACCGAAATATCGAAGCTCGGCGAAACAACATGTGCCATCACGGAATCCGCGGCGACGCCGAAACCCTGCGCGGAGTTTGCGACCAGATTCGCCAAGCCACGGTGTGTGACCAGGACGCCTTTGGGCAATCCGGTCGACCCTGAGGTGTAGATCATGTAGGCGACCTGATCCAACAGCACCGCAGCGTGCCGCACCGTATCGTCGACCGCGGCCGCACTCTGCTCCGCGATGTCCCGGCCGGTCTCGTCCTCGTCGAGGATCAGCCAGTCCACCCGATTCGGAAGCAGACTTCGCGCGGTCGTTACGGTGAGGCCGATGCCGACGCCGCTGTCGTCGACCATATGCTCGATCCGGTCCGAAGGGTAGGTCGGGTCGATCGGCACGAATGCGGCGCCTGTCTTGGCCACGGCGAGCATCGCGAGCACGGAATCGATCGAGCGCGGAATCGAGATCGCCACACCGCGTTCCGGCCCGACACCGGCGGCGATCAGGATGCGTGCCAGCCGGTTGGTGTATTCGTCCACTTGGCGGTAGGTCAGCCGAGCTGACCCGCTATGGACAGCGATCGCTCCGGGGTCGATTCCCGCACCCGCGGCGAGAATTTCGGGCAACGTGCGCGGCGCGACGCTCGTCGGTCCGCGTGCCGGTGCGAGCTCGGCGAGCTCGTTATCAGGTACGACGGGAATCGTGGACAGTGCCGCGTCCGGTCCAGCGGTGAGGAACCTGCGCAGGAACCGCAGAAATCGGCTGTGGTGAGCGATCAATTCGGTATCGCTGTACAGGTTAGCGTTGCCCTGGAAGTCGATGTGGGTGCTCTCGCCCCCAACGCCCGGATACAGATTGACGTAGAGGTCGTCGATCAGCCCGGCCGTCAGCACATGCGCTCGTCCGGTGACCGCACCGAGTTGAACCCTGGTGTCCACCATCATCAAATTCACCGACGGACCGAAGGTCGCTACCTCGTCCATCGGCCAACCGAGGTCGCGGAAGATGTCCTCTTGGCGGTAGCGCTGCCGCCGCAGCGCGCCGGTCAGCTCAGCCTGTGCTGCCCGGATCAGTTCACCGACGGTCGTGGTCGGCCGCAAGCTCAGTCGCACCGGGACGACGTTGGCGATCATGCCGCCGGAGCGCCGCATCGTCGCCGTCGTGCGCGCAGAGACCGGCAGGCTCAAGACCACCTCTGGAGCACCGGTGATCGCAGCCAGATAGGCGCCGAAGGCTGCGACCACCGTAGGCGCCACACCGGACGACGCCGCCTTCGCGACCATCTCCAGCAACGCAGCCGTTTCCTGCGTCAGCGCCGCCTCCACACGTCTGGGATGCGCGTCCACTTCGGCGGTACGGCCCGCCAGACTCACCGGGTCGGCGATCCCGTCCAGGTGCCGAAGCCAATACTCCCGGTCGGCCGCGAAACGGTCGGAGCTGCGGTACGCCTGATCGGCATCGACGATCTTCCTCAGGTCCTCGGCCTGTGCGGCAGGGGGCGGCCTCCCCTCGATCGCCGCGGTGTAGAGCTCGCCGGTGCGGCGCGCCATGGCCGAGACCCCCATGCCGTCCAGCGCGATGTGGTGCATCCGCCAGTAGCAGAACCAGCGGTCGTCGGCGATCCGCAGCATGACGACACAGGCCAGCCGATCGTTCATCAGATCGAGGGGCGCCGAGTATTCGTGGCGCATCCAGGCATGAGCCGCGCCCGCGGGATCGCGCTCACCTCGGAAGTCGACAACGCGTGCACGATCGTCGAGCGTGGTGTCGACGCACTGGAACGGATAACCGTCGCTTTCTATCAGGCGCAGATACCCGGTGCCGAACTCGCGCCCGGCTCGGCGCGCTGCCGGGGCGAGCAGGTCGAGGTCGATCGATCCCGCCAGGTCGACGTACTGGGCAATAGAGATCGGGACATCGCCTGCGACGTGCTGGGCGAACCAAATTCCGCGTTGGGCCGCCGAAAGCGGGAAAACTCCGTCGGACAGCCTATTCCCGGTAGCGATCGGTCTAGCGGAAGACTGTTGCATGACAAGACCTTTATTCTGACCGGTGTAGCCACTCGGGCCATTCCTCACGATCAAGCACTACGGATGTCGTATTCCTTTTCTCTCAGTCTGAGCCAGGCTCAGGACGGCGTCCGCGCCGACACAGGTTCCGTCGACGCATCGGCCGCAGTCCGGGATGTAAGACGGCAGACGTCGACCGCTCGATTCGGAAGGCCATAGACGCCGCGACTTGCTGGATACCGCCAGATCGGCGGCAAATGTGAACAGCCCGCCGACTTCACGGTGCACTGGCGGACCACTGATGATCGACTCGTTACCCACGATGAAGCTCAACTCGGGCGAGTTGGCATCTGCCCCTGCCAGCCGGACCAGCGCGGTGGCATCGACCGCCGCGACTGGCTTCGCGAGCGGCGGCATGCTGAGGTTGTCGGCGAGCGACGCGGTCGGTGCGTGCATGTCGTATCCCAAGGCCACAGCCAGGAGGTCTGTTGTGCACCCCGACCATGGCCTCCAGCAGGGACTTCAACGATAACTCCGAAGCGAGGGCCGGTGCAGGCTTTCGGTCGGCGGAACTCACCACTTTCTCGACCTGCCTCGACGCCTGCACGGCGGTTCCGAGCCATCACGCGCTCAGCTGCCGATGACCGACGACCAAGTCCACGCGGTCACCCCGAGCTGGCCGCATCGACCGCCACGGCTCCATGCTCGCGGCTGTGGCCGGGCAGGTTGATCGGCACAATCCAGTAAACCCACAACGTGGGAAATATGCCAGAGTGAAGCCATGAACCCCGCACCCGCGACGCCACCGACCTCGACCCGCCAGGCCTCGGCCCGTCGCGGGCGTCCACCGAAGGCGCAGGGTCGGCTCTCCCGTGCGGCGATCCGAGAGGCAGCTCTGGCGGTGATCGACGCCGAAGGTGTCGGTGCGGTGAGCATGCGGTCGGTCAGCCGCTCGCTGGGTGTAGACGCCAAGAGCCTCTACCACTACGTGCGGGACAAGGACGACCTGCTCGACGCGGTCGCCGAATACCTGCTCGAGCAACTGCGTCCACCGGAGGAGACCGGCTCACTGGAAGATGACCTCCGAGCATGGGCGCATGAGTTCCGCAGGATCACCCTCGCCCACCCCCAAGCCGCCACTCTGGTCCTGACCCGCCAGCTCTCATCGGCCGCAGGCCTGGCTCCGGTCGAGGCCGCTCTCGCGGTACTGCGCCGCACCGGCTGCAGCCCCGAGGACGCCGTTCACTTGATGCGCGCCTTGCTGGCCACCTTGATCGGAACCTTGCTGCGCGAAGCCTCCGCCGGGCCCACCTACGGCACCGCGGACCCCGGCGAAATCGCCGAACGGCAGAGCACCCTCGAGTCATCCGGACTGCCCCAGGTCCGCCTTGCCGCTGCCCACCTCGCCCGCTTCGACCGCGACCGCGAGTTCGACTTCACCGTGGACCTGATCGTGGGTCTGGTCAGCGCACGCGTCGGTGGCGTCGGCGCGTCGGCAAACAGCCAGAACGACTCCGAATGGTCCGCATAGTTGGGAAAGAATCCACGCCTTGTCGATGAACGGGGCCGGAACACCCCATGTCCGTCATGTCGATCGGTGTTCGCCAACTACACGTTCGCTCCGAGGACACGGTGGGTCACCTAACGTCAGGGCTCCGAAAGGCCTGGCCGCCCAGCAGGCAGCGGATCTCCTGGTCCGGGTACGGGGTGCTCCGGCTCTCCTGCTGGAACGCGCGCATGAACGCGGACATCGCCGCGGCGATCGGCGCGTGCCGGGTGATGACCGTGGCGGCCTGCCCAGGGATGCCCTCCGGCGGCTTACCCTCGGCGAAGGCGCGCACCATCGCGGCGCGCGCCTCCCGGTCCTCCCGCCGGAGCCCGTACAGGGCCGTGACCAGCCAGTTCACCAGGTAGGTTGCGGTGTAGCCGCGGTCGTAGCTCCGGTGCTGGTCGAAGAACGCGGCCTCCTCCGGCGAGAGGTCGAACGCCGAGGAGAGCGAGAGGCCGTAGTCGCCGAAGTAGAGGCGTCGACCGTCGGTCAGGATGTTCCAGAAGTGCGCGTCGAGGTGCAGCAGCCCGCGGCTGTTCATGAACGCGGTGCCGGCGGCCAGTTCCCGCTCGACCATGGCGCAGGCCCGGTCGGTGGCCTCGTCGCCCGCCTCGATCTGGGCGTTGAGCCACTCGTGCAGGTTCTGCGGGATGTATTCCAGGAACAGCGCGATGCTCGCCGAAGAGTTCTGGAGGGCCTCGATCCGGTGGCGTACCTGCGGTCGGCCGTCCCAGTAGGCGACGGCACGGTCGATGGCGGCGAGCTCCTCCGGCAGCGGCGTCGTGTCCGGCAGCACCCGCCAGTGGTACATCAGCGGGAAGCCCTCGTGTTCGGCGGCAAGCACCCAGTTCGTCGTCATGGTGTGCACGGCGAGTTCGCGCCAGGCTCCGAAGCCCGGCCCGCCGATGAGGCCGACGCCGTACTGGCAGAAGAGCGGCATGTCGAACAGGTTCGCCGTGGACCGGACGTGCTCCGGCTGCCGTTCCAGGTCGGTGAGGGGCACTCGCTTCATGAAGACCGGGGTTCCGGCGACCTCCAGCAGCGCCGACTTCCCGCCGATACCGGCGCCGATCGGCGTGGCCGTGTCCACGAGTTCGCGCAACGCGTGATCGCTGTGCAGCGCCAGGGCCGTGGAGACGGCGCTGTGGGCGTGCAGACGCGCTGGGCGCGCCATGTCGCGGGTCGTCGCCGCGCCGCGGGATATCGCTGCGCCCGGTGAGGAGGACGTCACTGCGTCAAGGGAGTTCGCTGCGGTCTCCACGTGGGCGCCGACCTCGATTCAGCCATGGCCACGCGGTCGTGCCGGCGGCCTCCGGAGCGGGCAGGAGGCCGGTCCGGAGGAGCACCCGACGGCGGTCCCGGCTTGTCCCCCCGAAACCGCACTCTACGTCACGACCTCCATGTAGGCGTCAAGCAACGGTCCGAGGCTACGGGGCCGCTGGCCTTCGACATGCCGCCGATCCGCAGCACGGCCACGGACCATACGGTTGTCCGACTGCACTCGGAAATACGCACAGCGCCCGTCGCGCCGCATGCCGCCGCGCTGGTCCGGCATGCAGACTCCCCCTGACCGGGAACGTCGCCCTCGGGCCGAGACGTGCCTCGCGTGCCAGGATGACGCGATGAGCACCGTTTTCAGGCGGCCGGTCAGCGAGGAAACCGTGATTCTGTTCATGGATTACGGGCAGTTCCGCATCGACGGTGGCGTCGAGAGCCCGGTCGAGGAACTCGAACTGCTCGACCGGGCGCTGGCGGCGCACCCGTTCGCCTCCGATGGGCTGGCGGTGGTGGTGTTGAGCCCGCACCAGAACAACTTCCATATGCCGGTAACGGTTCAGGTTTGGGACGAGCGGCCGCCCGGCGATCACGCCGAGTGGCAGCAAGTGTGTGAGACCCGGTTGCGAGTCGGACCGGAGGGCACACTGTGCCTGTCGTCGCCCACCGACGGCGCGGTCGACTGCCCGGTTCCGGAGGGCCAGTACCTGATCGAGATCAGCGGCCGTGGATTCGTCAACTACGGCTGGCCCGGGTCGACCGAACCCGGCGATGTGTGGCGTATCCGGCTCTGGCCGGACGACGGCAGCGAACCGCTACCGGCCATGCAGTGGAACATGCCCGGATACGGTGTGCCCGAGAATGTCCCGCTACCCGAGGTCACCGCGTCGGTCGACGCGGAGGAATGGGTCGTCGTAGTCGACGACAAAGGCTCTCGCCGCCTGCACATCGACGAACTACCGGCGCAAGCGGCCGCTTTCCAGCGGCAGCGTTGGGGCGGGGAGCCGATACCCCGGCTGGAAGATCACCCGGGCGCGGAAGACCTGGCACGCCATGACCGCGCGATCGCCGAGGCGATCGCCACCATGGGTGATCCCGAGTTGCGGCGCCTGGCGCGCTGGTCGGCGGCCCAAGCCTGCGCGAAAGCAGGCCTCAGCGACCGGCCATGGGTGCGGCCCGCCTTGGCGGCGCTGCGGGACGGCCGACCGCTACCGCCCCCGTTCGACGACGTAGACGCGGCCATGACCCGACTGCACGATGAGGACTTCGGCCCGCCGGATGACGAACACGTCGGCGCAATGGAAGCAACGATGGTTCTCGGTTCGGCCGGTACGACGGCGAACCCCTTCGACCTGGGTCCGATCCACCGTCCGTCCTTCGCACTGCCCACCATCATCGACGCGAACCGACCCGACGCCCTCGATGCCGCGATGACGACCCTGTACGCCACGGGATTGGTCTTCGGCCCCGAGGTGGACACGCTGTTCGCCGCGCTAAGAGCGGAATTCGAGACCGGGTGAGCCGAACGGCGAGGACGGATCCGTATGGTGGGATCCGCAGCAGTGACTGCTGTCGGATACACCGCTGGCACCAAACACACCCTGGCCTACCAACCGACCGACACCACATCGGCGAACGCAGTGGCCTGGGCAGAGATGCGCAACCGCGAGGACGGGACCTCGCCGGCGCGAGGGACGTTCGAGTACTGAGCCCGCTGGGCACGCCGCCCAACGAGGTCGCCGGCAACGAGCTCATGGCCAACACGACGGACACCGCGCCCCCTGGGCCCGGGGAGAACGTTGGGGGCACCGAATTCGAAGGGCGGACCCGCGACGCGAACGGCCAGTGGTACAATGACGGCTACCCCACCAGTCACGACCGCGACGCCAACCCGGCAACTGAGCCGCGGTCCGCGCCGAGCGCGGGACGGTGGGCCGTCCGGCCCGCAGTGTCGGACTCGGCATCGGCATCCGAACGTCTCTGCATGGCCGCCACCGGGGCACGCGACATCAGACTCTTTCAGTAGTCCGCGGTGTTCTGACACATGGCTCATGGCACAGCCGCAAGTCCCCGCTCGGCCCGCCGCGTTCCATTACGCTGACCGGGGCGGACGTCAAGGCTGTCACGCGTTGCGCGAATTAGCTGTATTCACAACTCTTTTCGGTAGAGAGGGGAAAGCCGATGTATGAGGGTGGCTGTCTGTGCGGGCAGATCCGGTTCCGCGCCTGTGCCGAGGCTGGATGGCCGCACCTGTGCTCGTGCCCGCACTGCCAGAAGCTGGCCGGCGGGCCGGTCACAGCCTGGATCGATTTCCCGCTCGAGAAGTTCGAATGGACCGGTGCGGGCGGTGAGCCGACCTGGTTCGCAACCTTCCCGACCACCAAACGCGGCTTCTGCCCCAATTGTGGCTCCCTCGTCGCCGCGATCGACGACGGCGGCACCGCCATGGGGATCACGATGATGGCCCTCGACGACCACAGCGCGCTCACCCCGGTACACCAGTCCTTCAAATCCCACGCGGTGCCGTGGCTGCCGGTGATCGAAACCGTCGACGGTGGTTCGTAGTCCTGGGCGCTCACCGCGCCGAGCAGGTTTTCGGCCGGTCGTGGCGGCCGACGATGACGGCGACGGGGCCGGGGATCCAATCGGCGCCCCACCGAGGACCGACGCCCGGGCCCACGTCAGCGGGGCGCCGGGTGGCCTTCGCGCGGTGATGCACTGAACACTCGAGTACAAGATCCTTACCGGCACGTCGACGACTTCGCCTGTGCGAAGCGGTGATAGGCCCGGTATCTATTGCCACTGCGGGGATTTCATGTTTGCGAGTCGCCGAGCGACGGGTTAAGGATGGCTACATGTCGCATGCCACGCTGTCTCTGCGTGAACTCCCTAGGCTACGCACCCGCCACATCGCGCAGATCGGTGGACTGATGCGCCCCGGCACGCACCGTTCCCCCTTGCTGGAATTCGGCGAACGGTTCGTCGTCTCGCCGCCAGGATTTCCGACCATGCTGGTCACTTACGACATGGACGATGTGCGAGGACTGTTCGCCAACCACGACGACTTCTCGGTCGGGCAGGTGCTGAGCCGCTTCTCCAGCCACGACATGATGTTCGGCAAGCAGACGTTGATCTTCCTCGACGGTGACGAACATCGCCGCGAACGTAAGCTGTTCGCACCGCCGTTCCAGAGCAAGGCACTCCGGTCCTACGAGGACCTCATGGTGGAGGTGGTCCAGCGCGAACTGCCGAGCTGGCCTGTCGGTGAACCGTTCGAGTTTCTGAAGGTCGGCTACGACCTGGCCATCGGCGTGCTGCTCGGCGTCGTCTTCGGCGACGTGGCCGCGCCGCGCAAGGACCGGCTGAAACAGGCGGTGAGCCGGTGGTTCGGGGAAATAGAAAGTCGCGGTTTTCTCGCCGTCACCTTGCTCACCCCGCTGGTCGGCGGCTACACGTTGCCCTACCCACCGCTCAGCCGCCGCCAGGCCGAGGTCGACGCCCTCATCATCGAGGAAATCGCCGCGCGCCGGTCCACGCCCGGTGACAGAAACGGCCGGAAGGATGTGCTGTCGCGGTATGTCGGCACCGAACTGGATCAGCACGACGACGCCGCATTGGCCCGCAATATGCGTGGCATCCTGCTCGGCGCCTACGAGACCACCGCGATCACGCTCGGCTGGATCGCCGCCATGCTGGCCGTCCACCCGGCAGCCATGGCCGAACTCGATGCAGCGGTCGACGCAGGCGACTCCGCCCGGCTCGACGCATACCTCGACGCCGTGGTCGCCGAAACAATGCGAATCCGCCCGGTGTCACCGTTCACCGGGCGGCGCGCACTGCGCGACACCGTGGTCAACGGAGTCCACGTCCCCAAGGGGGCCATCGTCATAGTCCCGATTCTCCTCATTCACGAATCACCACGGCATTACCCGGACCCGATGACCTTCCGCCCCGAACGCTTCCTCGACGAGGCGCCGAACGGCCGCACCTGGCTGACCTTCGGCGCCGGCGCGCATCGCTGTCTGGGTGCCCAATTCGCCTTGGCGGAAGCGCGCATCCTCTTCCGCACCATTCTCGAGCATCGTCGCATCGGTGCGGCCACCGGCCCCGTCGAGCCCCCACGTCGCTATCACACCGGCCTCAGCCCCGCCTACAACGCCAGGATAACCCTGCATCCCCGCTGATCAGACCTGTACCGCGGCACACTGATTCGCCGTCGCCGGAGTCTTCGAGCAACTGGAGTCGTGCAGGTGCCAGCGCGGCCGCGCCATCACCAGAGCACGCTCAGCGGAGAGGCCCTGCTGGTGGTCGACGATCGCGAACGATCTGCGGGCCGAAAGACAGCGTAGAAGGTGAACGTCGCCTGCCAGCGCGCCGCGTGAACGTCGATCCAGGTACCGGCGGCGGTCTCGCGCAGCATGACCTCCTGGAACAACTCCCGCTGTAAATCGGGCATCGCTCGATGCGCGGCGCACCCTCCCGATGTCCGGTCGAGCTGCACCGCACTTGCGGATCGGGCCTCAATTTCGGCCGATACCAACATGTTCCGCAGCGACATGGTGTCTCATTGCCATTGATCGGCGGTGTTCTGGATGACCGATGCAACCAGTCAGGAGAGTGCCCGCGTGCCACGTGAAATCGATTCGGCTGTCTTCCCCCATCTGGATGCGGACCTGGACCGGGTCCGTGACGTTCTCGGACCCGTTCGGCTGGAGGGTAGGCCTGAACTGGCGGCGCTCACAGCGGAAGGCCCGGATACCTCGCGCCGCTTGGTCCGTCCCACATTGACCCTATTGTCGTACTACCTGCTCACCGATCCCGCGGCCCCGGCCGACGACCGGGCGGTGCGCGCCGCCGCTGCCGTCGAGTTGCTGCATCTGGGCTCGCTCTACCACGACGACGTCATCGATCACGCATACGAGCGTCGAGGCCGTCCCAGTGCCAATGTGGTGTGGGGTTCGCATATGGCCGTGTTGGGTGGGGACTCTGTGATGCTCACAAGTGTGCGCATGCTGGCCGAACTCGGCGGGCGGGAAGTCCTGGCGGGGGCAATCGCCGGTGAGCGGATGTGCGCGGGCATGGTGATCGAGGCCGCCGACCTCTACGTGGCCTCCCGCAGCGAGCAGTCCTACCTGGACGCGATCGACGGCAAGACGGCGGCCGTGCTCTCGCTGGCATGCCGGGTGGGCGCGATGCAGGCCGGCAGGCCCGACGATCAGCAAGAGGCGTCGGCCCAGTTCGGCCGGTACTTCGGACTGGCCTACCAGCTGTATGACGACATCCTCGATTTGACCTCCACCGCCGAAGAACTGGGTAAGCCCGTCAACGCGGATCTGTCCGCGGGCATTTACACACTGCCCGTGATCCGCGCGGCCGCCCGCAACAGAAGCCTTGCTCGCTTGTTGCAGAGCAGAATGACGCTCGAGCAAGCCGCGCGCGCCCGCGAGATCGTCATCGCCTGCGGCGCCGTGGACGAAGCACAAGCGGTGGCTGATGAGTTCATGGACCGGGCCGCCGGTCAGCTCGCCACTCTGCCCGTCGATCCGGGCGCTCGCCACGCGATCACCGCCTACGCCCGGTCCATACTCGACCGGCGAACTCCTGGTCGCGCGGTCCCCCGGCGGTCGACGCAGCCGCCTCGAACCCGCGGCGATGGGCTTCCGGCGCAGCTCGGGCGATGGTTGCGGAACTGGCTGGTGGACACCGGCCTTGCCGTCTCCTCTACCGAGGCGGACTACCACCGGTGGACGGGGGCGATCCAGATCCCGGCGCAAACATTGGCCCCAGCGGCGAACGAGGCCCGGGAACAGACCGCCTACGGCATGGCCGTGCTGGTCCTCGCCTGGGATGACCTTTTCGAGGATCCACAGCTGAGGGACCCGGAAGCCGTGACCGCCTTGCGACGTGGCATGGTGGCGACGTTGCGCCAGGACCCGGAGAAACCGTGGCGGCCCGGCGCGATTCCGACGGCTTGGGCGAGCATATGGCCGCGCCTGCGCGAGGGCCGGACCATCCGCTGGCAGAAGCGGTTCCTCGACGGCATCGAGGAGTGGTTCGAAGCCGCCGAACGCGAAGCCCATCATCGCATCAGTGGCTACGTCCCTTCCACGGCCGACTACCTGCCGATGCGGATGTCGACCAGTGGGATCGAAACCGCCATCGCCTGCATGGAGGTGTACCACGACCGGGAACTGCCATCGACGCTGCGGGAACACCCCGTGATCCGCCGTCTCGAGGAGCTCGCCTTTTGGGTCACCTTCGTGGAGAACGATCTGGTGGGACTGGATCAGGACGAGGCAGACCGAGTTCCCTACAACCTGGTGCGGGCGGTCCGTCACGAAACCGGCTGCACTCGTGACGAAGCCGTGGACCAAGTGCGGCGCCAAGTGGCGGATCAGCGCGCCCAGCTCGAGGCGGTAATCCACTACGTCCCCGCGCTCCTGCGCGTTCTTCCCGGCTTGGCGGGGCAGGGGAAGGACTACGCGGAGATGTATGTGAACATCACGAGCGTGGGGCTCTGGGGGCGTGAAAGCAACCGGTACACGCAAACCCCCGCTGCCGCAGCGCCGGATCTCGAACGCTTGCGCCGTGAGGTCTACCTCCCGGCCGACGAACCGGCTCCTACGCCGTCGTAAGCCCCGCAGTCGGCAAGAGTCCCGCACCTCCACCGTGTGGTCGTGCGAGATGCATCCTCAGTGCATCACCGACTGTCCGGACCCCTTCGGGCTCCAGATGCGCATCCACATCGTAGGTCGAAGAGAGGAACGGGTGCGCCGATGGAAAGCGATCAGACCGACGAGGGCGCTCGCGATGAACCAGGCTAGTTGTACGGCGAATCCCGTCAATGGCGTGGCGTCGGAGAAACCGGCTGTGGTCGAAGCCTGCATGGCTCCATAGGAGGGCAGCCAGCGCACGAAATCGCTGTCCGCCCCAGCACTGGCGATGGGGTTCTGTACGGCCATGTCGAAGCAGCTGATCATCGCGATGGCGAACATCCCCTCCACCTCTCGGCGCAGCAGCGCGCCGAAAGCCACACCCAGCGCCCCGTATGTCATCGCCGCGCCGAAAAGCGCCGCGGCGAGCAGGACAGGCTGCCGCGGCGACCAGTAGCAGCAGATGACCGCCGTGGCGTACACGCAAACCACCACCGAGGCCACCACCAGGCAGGCGATCTTCGCCAAACCCGAAGAGACCCGGGGGTACCCCGCCATCGAGAGGCGCCGGTCGAATGCGCCGCTGCTGAAAGTGGCAGCGAACATCATGAACCCTATGATCAGCGAGACCGCCATCAGGGCGCCGCTGACCTGAGCGAGCTCGTTACCGTTGGCGCGCAGAACCAGACCGGTGTCTCGAAGCCGGAACGGCACCTCGAGGTCCGTGACGGCCACGCGGACCACGGTGATCAATATGGGAAGGAAGAAGGCCACCAACAGCATGGCGAAACGGTTACGCGCGTGCTCGATGAGACCGTAGCGCGTGGCGATCACGAACAAGCGCACACGATCACTCATCCGGCATTCTCCTGTCCGCCTCGTAAGACGCCGTCGCGCAACCGCCACACCTGGTCCAGCTTGTCGGTGTCGTGAGCCAGATGCGAGACCACCAAGACCGACCGGTCGGTGTCACGGAATTCCGCGACCAGATCCCAGAAACGCAGATACGTCTCCCAATCGAAACCCTGATACGGCTCATCCAGCAGCAAGACCTGTGGATCATGCATCACCGCCAGCGTCAGGTTGAGCTTTTGCCGCGTACCGCCGCTCAGCGTCCCGACCCGCTCACCGGCGTACTCCGCGAAACGCAAGATCTCCATGGTCTCCTCCGCGCGGCGCAGGTCCGGGATCGCATAGGCCTCGGCGAAGAAGTTCAGGTGCTGACGCACTGTGAAGGCGTCGTTCAGGATCACCTGCTGAGGGCAGTAACCGAACCGCCCACGGTGGCGGACCCTCCCCCGGTCCGGTCGCAGCTCTCCGGACAGAACCTTCAGCAGCGTCGACTTACCCGCCCCATTCTCACCGACGATGCCCACCAGCATCCCCGGAGGCAACACTATGTCGATGCCACGCAGCACCGACCGTCTGCCGTACGCGTGGTGGACGTCCTCCACCTCCATCAACGCCCCCGATCCAGTGGCCCGACAGCGGCTCGAATGCTATCAATCGACAACGAAACCCGGTGCCGGAACGCCAATTTCGCGACACCGAACCGTCGCGCGGAAGGTGACTTTCTCCGGGCTGTGGTATCCGAGTCCGCATATCCGATCGGCGGCCGGGATGAGTTGCCGGGCAGCCCGACAAACCGGGCATGGCTCCCAATCGCAAACAGCCGCAACGGTTTTTGGCTCGTGCCGGTGTCACCGCAGCGTTGATCTCGGGTAGCGCGACGTTCACACTGAACTGAGCGCAAGTGCCGTCTCCAGTGATCGCTGGGAACGGCATGCTCAGCGGCCGGTCCCGGGCAGCACGCAGAATCATTCACGGAAAAGGTTGGCTTTGCCGCGATCGTGCACACTTGAGCTACTCGTCCGAGTCGCCACAGAGGGGGAATTCGAATGGACCCGGCCACCATAGTCGCCACCGCGGTCGCGGTCGGCGCCGCCGCCGGTCTCACCGATACTGCCAAGCAATCCGTGACCGACGCGTATGCGGCGTTGAAGGGTCTACTCACCCGCCGCTATCGCGATGTGGATCTAGCACAGGTGGAGGCGGACCCGGACGCCGCCGCCGAACGGGAAGCCCTCGCGGGCGCGCTGGAGGCGTACGGCGCCGCCGATGACCACGAATTACTCACCACAGCAACAGAACTCATTTCCGCGGCAGCGCGAGCGGACGTGGGAGCCGCCGGCGTCGACCTGGAGATGGTAGAGGCCGCCGCGTTGCGGATCAGCCGCGTCACGGCAACCGGCACCGGTGTGCGGGTGCACGGCGGACGATTCAGCGGGGATATCCACATCGAGGACATCGATGCGGGGGCCGGTGACTCGTCACACCCCGGCTGAGCGCGGCGGCCTCGACCGACGCCCCCGCGCTGACCACCCATATCGTCACTACGCTCTCCGACGTTCACGCCCGCGACATCTATCTCACAGCAGGCATTCGCGTGTCGTCTCCGGCTACGAGCGTGGTAGTCGTCGGCCGGATCCCCCGGCAGCCACCACGATTCGTCGTCCGCGACGAGCTGGCACGTCTGCGTCGAGCACTGGAGCGCCCTGCGGCGGCCGTCGTCGTCACCGGACTGCGCGGCGCGGGCAAGACCCACCTGGCGGCCGCTCACGCACGCTCACTGTTCGATTCCGGACAGGGTCTGGTGGGGTGGGTCAATGCCGAAACGCCGGACAGCACACTGTCCGGACTCGCCGATATCGCCCAGCGGCTGGGCGTCGCCGACCCCGACGGCGACTCGGCGGTGTCGGCCCGGCGGTTACGCGATCACCTCTCCGGAGACACCGTCGCGGCGCTATTGGTGTTCGACAACGCCACCGACGCCGACCACCTCCGGGAGCTGTTGCCGACCGGCGGCCGCACGCGCATCGTGATCACCAGCGTCGACCGGTCCTTCGCGGCCTTCGGCGATGCGGTCGACGTCACCTGTTTCACTCGCCCTGAATCGGTGCGCTACCTCGCCGACTCGACCGGACTCGGCGACGACGGTGCCGATCAGGTCGCCGAGGACCTGGGTGACCTGCCGCTGGCACTGTCCGCCGCCGCCGCGACGATGGTCGGTCGCCGCCTCGGCTACGCGCAGTACCGGCAGCTGCTGCACGACAGCCCATTGCCGACCGTATTGCGGCGCACCGCCGGTCACGACTATCCCCGGTCGGTCGTCCAGGCGATCTCGTTGTGCATCGAAACCACCGAGGGCGTCACCGGCGATTACCAGCTCGCGGCCGACGTCGCCTGGCTTCTGGGTGCGATGGCCATGCTCTCGCCCGGTGGCGTGCACCGATCCCTGCTCGCCACCAGCCCCAGGCGAATCGACGAGGCACTGGAACGATGTGTGGCTGGTTCCCTGCTGTCCTGGTCGACTTCCGGCGAGGCGCTGATCATGCACCGGCTCGTGAGCCGCGTGCTGCGCGAACGCGGTTCGAATACGCAGTCCATCAGCTTGTTCCGGCGAGCGACCGCGGCACTTCGTAATCGGGCTCCTGCCGCGCGGTCCACGGTCGAACTCGTCCGGTCCGCACTCGCCATCATCATGCGAAATACGTTTCCGCCCTCGCAGGCGTGGGCGCGCCGGCAGGACGGCGCGCATCTCGTCGATCAGATCGACGCGCTGTGGGACACCGGAATGGTGCACAGCAGCACGAGAAAACATGCCGCGGCAATGATCGCCGTTCGCAGATGGGCCGTCGAGCAGCTGACCGAGGCCGCCGACACCGCCAGAGCGCTGACCCTCGCGCAGGATGTCGTCATCTCCAGCGAGCAGATCCTCGGCGGCGAGCATCCCGATACGTTCACTGCCCGATATCTACTGGCCCGGGCCCACGCCGCCTGCGGCAGGCTCGATGAAGCAGCCGCCCGGCTCGAGGCGTACCTGACCGACGCCGGGCAGGTTCTCGGACTTGCCCATCCCGTCACGCTGGCCATGCGCTTTCAACTGGCGGACACGTACCTCCAGGCCGGGTTCCTGGACAAGTCCAGGGCCCTGCACACCGAGAACATCGCGCACAGCCAGCAGGTATTCGGTGCGGACGCGTACCAGACCCTCAACTTTCGCGGCGGGCTCGCTCAGGTCCACCTGTCGGCGGGTCACCTCGCGGACGCGATCGCCATCTTCGAGGATCTTCTGCCCGTCTACCTGCGGGTACTCGGTGCCGATCACGTCGATTCGTTCCTCTGCCTGCACAAACTCGCCCGCGCTTACGGGGCGGCAGGACGCACCGACGAGGCCGTCCCGCTGCTGCGGAAGAACCTCGACGACGCCATGCGGATCTTCGGAGGTGATCATCCCGTCACGCTGGCCTGCCGCAACAATCTCGCCGAGATCTACGAGGCCATCGGCAGAGCCGACGACGCCGTCCGTCTCGGCGAAGCAAACCTCGTCGAGCGGCTGCGGGTCCTCGGGCCGGAACACCCGGACACACTCATAACCCGCCACAACCTCGCCTGTGCCTTGCAGACGGCCGGGCGGCTCGCGGACGCCATCGCACTTTTCGAAGCGAATATCGCCGATTTTCCCCGGATACTCGGTTCCGACCACCCGATCACCCTGCTCACTCAGGGCGGGCTCGCCATCGCCTACAGCGCGTCCGGACGCTGGGACGAGTCGATCGCCATACAGGAAGCCTCCCTGCGGGATCGCCTCCGGATTCTCGGTCCCGACCATCCCGACACCCTGAAGGCGCGCAACAACCTCGCCGACGCCCTGGGAGTGCGGCAACCAGGACGGGCCATTCCATTGCTGGAGGCCAACGTCTCCGCCAGCGCGCGAGAACTCGGTCTCGACCACCCCGACACCTTGACCTACCGGTACAACCTCGCCGCCGCCTACCACGCGGCAGGCCGCATCGATGACGCCCTCACCAACCACCGAACCACCTTGACCGACCGACTGCGCGTCCTCGGACCAGACCACCACGCCACCCTCGCCTCTCGCGACAACCTCGCGGCCGCGTACCGCTCAGCCGGTCACCTCGACACCGCGATCGACTTGTTCAAGACGAATCTCGCCGAGTACCACCGCGCTCTTCCCGGCCATCCACGGCTCCGGAGCACCCGCAACGCGCTTGCCGACACCCTCCGAGCCGCAGGCCGATTCGAGGAAGCCATTCCCCTGTACGAGGCGAACATCGACCAACAGGAGTTCGGCCCCGACGACTCCCTCACCGGGCGCTCGGTCAACGGACTCGCGCTCGCCTATCACGCGGCAGGCCGATTCGAGGAGGCCGTGAAACTCTTCGAGACAATGTTCGACCAGACGACGCGAGCCCTCGGCAGCGACCATCCACTGGCTGACGTGGTGCGCGACCATCTTGCCGCGGCCGAGCAGGTAGCCGAGACCCATCGGCGGCATCCTACGAACCCGCCGGCCTGAGCTTCGATTCAGCCACATCCCCCTGCGGCGCAGCAGCAGGTCAACCCAGGAAACGATGCAGTTCCAGGCTCACTCCGTCTGATCAGGCATCAAGTGGACGACGGAGCCTTGACCGCCCGCCCAGTTTCAACCCGCGGTAACGGTCACCAGCGTCCCGTGGCAGCTGCGCTCCTCACGCTCGCGTGACCTGTCGAAGATCGAACACTCCACCAGCGAAATTCGGCGAGGCATCACGCACGTCCCATGACGAGGGGCGACCCCGCGATCACGCGCATCTGATCCCATTGCGATAGCCACGATCTCTCCACTACGCCACATTCCTGCAGCTAGTTGTGGCACTGTGCGAGTGTCGGATGAACGTCCTAACCTGTGATACGGCAAGCGATACCGGGACAACTTGTGCTGCAATCTGTCTCGTCGCCGCGTCGTTGGGGCAGCCCCTGGCCGCCCCCGCCGGCGCGGTGCAGCAGTGCAGGTACTGCTAGAGGTGCGTGGACAGGCCTGGGGAGGTTCTTCGTCGAACGACCTTCCGGCCGTGCGGTGACGATCAGACGGGGAAGGTGACTCCGGTCAGTTCCTCCGAGGCCGTCCACAAGCGTTGCTGAATCGCCAAGTCATGGGATCGGGCGCTCGATTCGACGATCTTCGGGTAGCCGCGGGTCTCCAGGAATCCGCCCGGCCCGTAGTACTGACCGCCCAGCACGCCGGGATCGGTGGCCGCGCGGAGGACCGGCAAGGCCCCCATCGCTGGGCTTTGCGTGACGATGGGCGCGATGACAGGCACGAGCGCACGCAGCGCAGTGGGCATGTTGCGCATGAGGTCGGTGTTCGCGGCACCGGGGTGTGCCGCGACCGCGATCGTTTTGCCGTTGCCGGACAGACGACGTTGCAGTTCGTAGGTGAACATCAGATTCGCCAGCTTGGACCGGCCGTAGGCCGCCACCCGGTTGTAGGACCGTTCGCCTTGCAGATCGTCGAAGTCGATTCGCGCCCGGATTCGATGCCCGACACTGCTGACCGTGACCACCCGCGAGCCCGGCACCGGCAGCATTCTGTCCAGCAGCAGCCCGGTGAGCGCGAAGTGTCCCAGATGATTCGTCCCGAATTGCAGCTCGAACCCGTCGCTGGTGGTCTGTCTCGGCGGGTACATCACCCCGGCGTTGTTGATCAAGAGGTCGATCGTGGCGTGAGCGGATTTCAGCTGTTCGGCAGCAGTCCGTACAGATGCCAGCGAGGTCAGATCCAGCTGTTGGATGGTGGTGTCCGCGCCGGGAACGGCACCGGCGATACGGTCTGCGGCGTGTTTGCCCTTGTCGACATCCCGAACCGCCAACACCACCGACGCACCGTGCGCCGCGAGCGCTCGGGCCGTCTCGAACCCCAGCCCGCTGTTGGCGCCGGTGACGACCGCTAGTCGTCCCTTCTGGGCTGGTATGTCTTGCTCGGTCCACCTGTTCGCCATTTTTCCTCCCAACGATCGGACGGTCCGTCGCATTGTCCGACGAGCCCGGCGGGGGGCACACTCACACCGTCGCGCTCCCGCCGCGGTTGCGCAAGAGGGCGGCGAGACATCGATCGGGAGGTCCTTGCGTGGCCGACGACGGTCATGGTGTCGCGGGTGTGCGATGGCCTGAAAGGTCTGCCGGATGCGATCACCACCGTGTGGCAGCGCGGTCGTGCACACCTGCGTGCGCAACAACATTCCGGTATACCCGCCAGTCTCGCGGCGGCCCGGGCCTGGCTCCGGTGCCCAGCGGTTTACCTATTGAGGGAGAATACGGACGTGAGCGACGCACCGGAACCCTTGCCAGGGCCCAGCCGGAAGGGGTACGACGAGCTGGAACGGTCGCGCGGAAACAGGAAGAAGGGATGAAGGCTGTGGAGACTCCCGGAGCGGGAGACGGCACGTCGAAAGTCACCCGACTACCACGTCGCCCGCGGCGCGTGGCAGAAGAGGCCGGCGAACGTCTCCCAAAGACTCGACGCTCGGACGGTGGCTCCGTCTATGATCCTGCACCGACCAAGCCCGTACTGCGATCGGAACTGCAGCGGGAGACAGGGTGGTGGCCGGTCGACCCCGGAGCGGCGCGGCACCCCGCTCCGAAGGATGATCCGGGCAGTGCCGAGCCTGATGCCAGTGTCATCGATCTCGACGCGTTGCGGCGGAAACGAGCTGGTGACGATGCTCCGGCCGCCGGTATTCGGCGCATGGTCAAACCGCGCCGAGTTGGAAAGAGTGCAAGCGAGAGAGCAGGCACCGAAGGTCAGCCCGACAGTGGTCGCAACGGTGACCCCGGCCAGGTGGATGGACCTGCTGGGCCACGCTGAACTCTTCGCTAGGCCGTCGCCGCACCCAGCGCCCACACATATCCGTCGGCAATCCACATTGCGTGCACCGGTGCGAAAAGCTCATACCGTTGGGGGCGACTCCGGCGGCACCGACAGCAATCCGCCACCGGTCCGCCGACATCGAACACGACTATGAGCAGCCGGTAGAAATCCTGCTGGAATAAAGTTCCAGCAACTCCGCGAAGTATCCGCGCAGTCCTCAGGCACAAACTCGGTCATTGCCGACGACTGCGAACTCGCTCGCCACCGTTCCGCACCTGACGGCCAGGTTGAGCAAGTGACCGGGATGGCCCTGGCACCGCCGCTCTCACCGGCCGCGTCCGACGTGTCACGCGGGTGCCGGACCATCACGAACCACGGACTCCCGTCATGGTCCCGTCGTCGGCGCGACACCGTTGTGGATGGCTTGCGCGACAGCTGGATGGGCAAGGTACTCAGCGATGCTGTGGGCCCGTTCCTTGGGATTGTCGACGGGAATCTCCCGCAGCTGTCCCTTCCAGATATGGCGCAGCGGGCATCCGATGGTGATCGGATCCACCACGGACCAGGCATTCAGCCAGTCGCCGACACGCTCCGGCCGGTGCGGTCCTGGGACCAGGAGTTTGTTGTAAACCGCGTCCAGCCCCAGGGGACTGCCGAGAGTGAGCAGCACGGCGACGTCGAGCTGGGGCTGGAGCCGGGTGAGCAGATCCATCGCGACCACGGTGCCGAGGCTGTGGCTGACGAGGGTGAGCCGTCCCGATGCGGGAGCGGTCTCGAGGACACAGTCGAGTACCGCTTGCCGGATCTGCTCGTCGGCGAGGTACGAAGCGACGTCCCGGAAGACTTGGGCGATGATGAGCTCGTCCAGGTCGGTACGGGCGGCCAGCCAGCTGAGCTGCCGCTGCAGCCTGCTCGCGATCGCGCTGCCGATCGAACCGAGTCCTTCCGCTTCGACCCGGTCGGCCGGTTGCCCGTCCTCGGCGGGCATGCCCGCGTCCGCGGCCGCGTTCTGCAGGATCTGTTCGTACAGACGGCGAGCCTGCGGCGTCGTCGGCGCCATTGCCAGCGCATGATCGACGGCCATGGTCTCGGGCGCGAGTGCCGTTTCCTCCGTGGGCTGCAGCAGGGCTGCCAAACGGTCGCCGTAGAACGGGAAGAAGGCATCCGCGGGATCGAACGTGCTGAGCCCGGCGAGGGTGAGGCCCTTGTTGAGGCCGGCGGTCCACTCGCGGCGCAGAAGTTCGGGATCGCGACCATGCTGGCTGCGGCCGTGCAGGAACAGCAGGTGACGTGTGCCGCCGAAGGCGCCTGCTCGGGCGGTGACGCCGTGGCGGAGTTCCGTGCTTTCACGCGGCGCCGAAGCCGGACCTATCAGTTCGGTGCGGTCCTCGGCAGGTGCGAGGCGGGGGCGGATCGCCGATGGTCCGCCGACCGGCCCGGCGTTGGGACCGAGTTCGGCGAGAAACTCCTGGTCGCGCGCCGAGCGCTGCAGTCCGGCCAGGTGCGTGAGTATCGCACTGATGCGCACTCCCTCGTTGGCCCTCCAGGCAATCGCGTCGTCACCGTCGCCCTCGTGCCAGACTGTGCCGTCACGGCGCAGAATCCGCCCTTGCTCGTCGGTGCGCGGAACGCCGGAGTGGTGCAACGCGACGACCTCCCACTGGTCGTTGAAGACCGGCGAGCCGGAGTTCCCCGGTTCGGTGTCGGTCGAGTAATGCAGGAAGTCATCGAGCTGCAAGTCGAGCTGGTTGCGGCGGATGCCGATCTCCTTGAGCCTGCCCATCGGGTGCCCGACGATGTTCATCGCCTCACCGATGACGATCTTTCCCTGGTCCATGATCAGCCGGTTCCACCAGCCGACGGCGTCGCCGGGCGGCTTGCCGTCGGCGCCGGGACGAACCGGCACCAAAGTGAAATCCAGGTGCTCATCGGTGACGAAGAAGTCGGGGTCGAGACGGAACCGCACAGGAAGGCGAGGGTCGTTGTCGATCGTCGTCTCGGCGCCGAACTCGATCACGACCTGCCGCGCGGTGTCCTGATCGGGAAGTACGTGATTGTTGGTCAAGAGCAGCCGGGGCGACACCAGGAACCCGGTGCCCAGCGGTACTTCTCGGCCGTTGCGGCTCAGCGATATCCGCGCGACCGACGCCGCCGTGCGAGCACCGCGGGAAAGGAAGTTGGCCGGTTGGAGTTCGTTGCTGACGCCGATGATCCGCTCGAGCGTCGTGACCCGGTCGGAGGGCTCGATCCGGCCGACTTCGATCATGGCCTCGACCGGCATCTCGCCGCTGGTCGCGAGCCGCTGCGCCCGAGCGCAGATCTGTTCCGGAGAGTCGACAACCGGACTGTCCTTCATTTTGCGACGTTGCTCGATGTCTTCGCGCTTGGTCTCGGTCGCGACGTAACGTTCTGCGGCGGCCCCGATCTGCTTCAACCACGCCGCTTGGACTTGTTCACGAGAATTCATGGTGCAACCGCCTGGAAACAGAGGTTGATGTGGTCATGTCCGCTACTGGCGGAGTGTTCCTCAGGCGCGTCACACCACCGTCACCTCAGCGTTTCGCCCAGCGCGGCAGTGCCCGACAGTGTTCGTCGTCTATCGTCACCGCGCCCGTGCGACTCGTGTCAGCGATTCCGGAGCGACTCGACCGCCGGGGCGTCGCACTTCTGGACGCGGAGGAGGAGTTCGTCGAATTCCGGCGACGGCCCGGTGTCGAACTCGGCCCACAGCAGGTCTCGGTATCGCCGGTATTCCCGAAGGGCGTCGATCTTGTTGCCCTGCGCGAGATGGATTCGCATCAGAATCCTGCGGGAGCTTTCCCGGAGCGGCTCTGCCGCCGCCACCGCCGACGCGGCCATCAGGGCGGCGCCGACCTGCCGACGCTCCAGCAAGGCTTCGGCCGCCGCTTCCAGCGCCGCGACCCAGGCCAATCGGTACCGTTCCCGGTCGACGACCACCCACTCCTCGTCCCAGTCCGCCAGCAGCGCTGCGCGATCCAGCAGCAGCGGGACGCGCGCGAGATCCTCCGAGCACGGCTGGTGAACCAGTTTCTGCGCCAATTCGGTCAGATACGCCAGATCGACGACCACGTCCGGATGGAGGCGAAGACGGTCGCCGTTGATCTCCACGACCGCGTCCTGGATACGGCGCAAGCGCCACAGGGCGGTTCGCAAACGCTGCGCCGCGCAGTGATCAGCGCACTCCGGCCACAGCGCGCCGGCGAGGCGGCCACGAGAGACCGGCCGGTTCAGCAGTGCCAGATAGGTCAGCACCCGCTCCGCCGCGTGCGGAATGGAAAGTCGGCGGTCGCCGCTGTGCAGGGCGAATTCTTCGACCAACGTGAGCTGGAAACACGTCGCATGCGTGGCATTATGGATGAGCACCATTTCACTACTCGATCGCGGCGTCGGTCTTCATTTCGCAGGCGTACGTCGACCGGTCGATCTCGGCTATCGCACACCGGCCATCATGCCCAGGTCACGAACTGTCGGCACGAGTAGCCGACTACGCGATCGCGAGACAACGAACGTCGACGAATGACTCTCGTCGCCACGCCCAGAACGAACCGCCGCGTAGCGGACTACTCGCATGCGGTATCAACGGAGTGAGACCCACGATCTCGCACTATCGAAGCAAAACTCCTCCACGTAAAGCGGTCCGGAGAATCTTCGTGGACAGCGATGAGTTCTCCGACGGTGCTCCGTCCTATCCGGTGAACGCGCTGCCAACGCGGCGCACCAACCAGAAGGACCAGGAATGACCACCGCCAACCCCACCACCAACTTCTCCAGCGACGTCACCGACCGTCCCGGCAAGGTCCGCAACCGCGTCCTGTGGGCCCTGCAGATCCTGCTCGGCCTGTTCTTCATCATCGCCTCCGGCGGGCCGAAACTCGTTATGCCGAGCGCCCTGACGGACAACGCCCCCGAGAATCTGACCATCCCCCTCGGGTTGCTCGTCTTCATCGGAGTTGCGGAGGTGGCGGGCGGTATCGGCCTGATGGTGCCACGGCTCAGTGCCCTGGCTGCCGCAGGTCTGTCCGTTCTCACCGTGCTCGCCGCAGCGACGCAGGCTTTCATCGCCGACAAGCCCTTGATGGGAATCTTCCCTTTGGTGCTTGCCGCGATCTTCGCCTGGATCGCCTACGAGCGCCGCGCCACCATCACGGATCCGCGCAACTCGCTGTCGTCTACCCCGTCATGAGGAAACTGATCTACGGGTTCAGCGTGTCCCTGGACGGCTACATCAACGACCGCGACGGCAGCATCGACTGGACCAACCCTGACGAGGAGCTACACCAGTTTCACAACGACCGTTACCGCGAAATCGAGGTCTCGCTGCACGGCCGTCGCCTGTACGAGCTGATGGCCGAGTACTGGCCGCATGTGCCCGCGGACGCGCCGCGCATCGAGCGGGAGTTCAGCAGGCTCTGGACGGAGAAGCCGAAGGTCGTCTTTTCCCGGACGCTCACCGAGGTCCACTGGAACAGCACGTTGATCAGCGAGAACGCGGTCGAGGAGGTCCGCAGGCTCAAGGCGGGAGGCGATGGCGTCATGGAGATCGGTGGCGCGAGCCTCGCGGCTTCGCTGATACCACACGGGCTGATCGACGAGTATCAACTGTTCGTCTTGCCCGTGGTGCTCGGCGGCGGCACACCGCTGTTCCCATCGTTGGACAAGCGCATCCAGCTCCGATTGGTCGAGACGAGGCACTTCGACACCGCAGTGATGCTGCGCTATCTCGCCGACTGAGCTCCGTTCGACCGCAGCACCCTCGTCACCAGACACGGCGGACACCGTAAGCGAGCGGCTCCGCGGCACCGGCCCCGGAGCCTCCGCAAAACCTGTTGGTCGACCGCGGCGACCACTGCTAGCCTTCCGGAAGCCGTGCAAGTGAACGAGGAGGTGGTACCCGTGAACACAGTATCTACATGGGTGCTCCCCTCTGGGGTCACGGTCGGGCGATAGATCGTCCGGGAGCGCCGTTCAAGAGCACTCCCGAAAGGCACCACCGTGCAATTCATTTCTGAACAGCGCCTCGACGACGATATCCTCGAGCGCGAATTCACCCTTGGCGAGATCCCCGGCGTCCTGTGGACGCCCGGATCAGCATCCGCGCCGGCACCGCTGATCCTGATCGGCCACCCAGGCGGACTGGACAAGATGTACCCCCGACTGATTGCCCGGGCCCGGCACTCCGTGGCGGAGGGCTTCGCCGCAGCCACTATCGAGCTCCCCGGCAGCGGTGACCGGCCCCGTTCGGCTGCCGCCGAGCAGGTCCGCGCCGACCTGCACCGGGTGCTACGGGCTGGCGAGCCGGTCACCGACGACATCGTCGACCGGCTCGTCCTCCCGCTGGTCGACCAGGCGGTCCCAGAATGGCGGGCCGCCCTGGACGCCCTTCTCGCGCTGCCCGAGATCGGCGGGCCGGTCGGGTATTCGGGCGGGGTGATCTCCATCGGCACCCGGCTGGCGGCGGTCGAGCAGCGCATCGTGGCCGCCGTTCTGTTCGCCGGGAGTTTCGTGCCGCGCGCCATATTCGAGGAGGCCCGGCAGGTCACTATTCCACTGCATGTCCTGCTGCAGTGGGACGACGAGAGAAACGACCGGCAGATGGCCCTGGACCTGTTCGACGCCTTCGGCTCCAAGGAGAAGACGCTGCACGCCAACATGGGCGGGCACACCGGCGTCCCGCAGTTCGCGGGAGAGGAGGCAAACCGGTTCTTCGCCCGGCACTTGAAGTGAAGCCGGCCCGACAGGCCGACATGGAGGCGGATAGCGGCCGACTCGTCGAATCCGCGCATTCTCGGGTTATGGGGGTGACGGCTGCTTCAGACTGAAGTGTTGGGCCCGGCGATGATCAAGTGCATCTCCGGGCCCGACTCAGCTCCCCACTCGCCTCCCGAAACTTCCTCGGATAGCACCCTGAGCTTCCGTGGCGCCGCAGTACGAGGCGCTTACTCCCGACACCACGCTCGTCACCGTGGGGATCGGCGGCAACGACATCGGACTGGTCCAACTCGCAGCCAGCTAAGGTGTTTCCGGGGGCCGGCGTTGAGTTACTCGCGAACCTGAGCGTTCATCGTGGGTTGCGTGTCACCGCTGTCCGCGTCCAGCCCCGCGAGCAGACGCAGCCCGTCCTCGGCGGGGCTGCCGGGGAGCGCGGACAGCACCAGCAGCTCCATGCCCGTTTCGTCCGGTAGTGCGAAGTTCTCCTGATGCAGTTCCAGCAATCCGACCAGCGGGTGTCGGTACGCCTTGCGTCCATGCGTGCGGGCGCGCACGTCTGCGCGGGCCCAGAGGCGGCGGAAGCGCTCACTGCCCATCGCCAGCTCACCGATAAGCGAGGCCAGGCGGGGGTCCTCGGGGTATTTGCCTGCGGCCAGGCGCAGGTGCCCGACCACGTCGAGGGTGCAATTCTCCCAGTCGGCGTAGAGGCCGCGCTCGGCCTCCTCGAGGAAGATGTGCCGGGCGGTGTTCAGGCCCGGCATCGGTCGGCCGTAGAGAAGGCCGGCGAGCCGATTTCCGGCGAGCACGTCCATGCGGTGGTCCATGATCAGCGCGGGTGCGTCGGCGACCAGGTCGAGGACGCGTAGCAGCTCCGGTCGGACCCGCCCGCTCGGCGCCTTCGCGCGGCGGCGGCGCTGCCGGGCGAGCCGGTAGAGGTGCCCGCGTTCGGTCTCATCGAGGCCCAGGACGCGAGCGAGCGCGTCGAGGACCTGCTCGGAAGGCTGGGTCGCACGGCCCTGCTCCAGGCGCACGTAATAGTCGACGCTGACCCCGGACAGGTGCGCGACCTCCTCGCGGCGAAGCCCTTCGACCCGGCGGCGCCTGTCGATGGGAATGCCGGCGGTCGCCGGGTCGACCCGGGAACGCCGGGTCCGCAGGTAGCCCGCAAGATCGTCCACGTCCCCAGTATGGCCTCGGTGGTGCTCGCGAAGGTGGTCCTGCCGTTACCAGGAAGTCCCGTCCGGCGGAAGAAGCGTCTCTGAACACCGGGCGCAGCGGTGCTCAGGATCGAAGGCACCTGATCCGAAGGAGTTCCCATGAAGGCGCTGATCGTCTACGCCCACCCCGAGCCGAAGTCGCTCAACAGCTCGCTGAAGGACCTCGCTGTGTCCACATTGGAGACAGCCGGGCACGAGGTACGAGTGAGCGATCTGTACGCGATGAACTGGAAGGCGGTCGTGGACGCCGCAGACTACGGGCCCCACGCCTCGAGTCCGCTGAAGGTCGCCCTGGACTCCGGCCGGGCCTTCGACGCCGGGACGCTTACCCCGGACGTCGCGGCCGAGCAGGAGAAACTGCTGTGGGCCGACATGATCATTTTCCAATTCCCGCTGTGGTGGTACTCGATGCCCGCGATCCTCAAAGGCTGGGTAGACCGCGTGTTCACCTACCACTTCGCATACGGCGTCGGCGAGCACAACGACACGAAGTACGGTGAGCGCTTCGGCGAAGGCACACTCGCGGGCAGGAAAGCTCTGCTGTCGGTGACCGCCGGCGGCCCGGAGTCGCATTACGCCGCCCGCGGCATCAACGGCCCGATCGAGAATCTGCTGTTCCCGATCCACCACGGCATCCTCTACTACCCGGGCATCGAAGTGCTGCCGCCGTTCGTGCTGTACGGGACCGACCGGATGACCGGCGAGGACTACCCGGATGTCGCCAAGGCTTGGCAGCAACGCCTGCTCACCCTGGATTCGACCGAGCCGATCGCGTTCCGGCGGCAGAACTTCGGTGATTATGAGATCCCCTCGCTGCAACTGAAGGAAGGGCTGGAGCCCTCGGGCCGCACGGGTTTCGGGCTGCACGTGCGCGGCTGACCGAAGGGGTGACCCGCGCCTGCCGCCCTCCTCGCCGGTGCGGCGCTGATGTCCCCCGCTCCGGCGCAGGCCCAGTCCGCCTTCGCGGCCTAGGTGATCGACAACAGCGGGATCTCCAGCAGTCCGGCCGAGCCCGATGCACCCCGAAAACCGTGTGAGGCGGCGCGTCGCCTCAGCGAGGCTCTGGTCGGGTACCTGCCCTGAGCGCCCCGGAGGGGCGATAGCCGAATTCCGGCAGCGCGCCGCAGATTGCGCGGACACCGCACCGATAGGTCCTGGGCCTGCTGGTCATTCTGGGGTTGGTCATGTCGAGCCGAAAACGACCGCCGTCTCAGTCGTGGGGATACAGGGTGCGCTCCCAGATGACGGCGACCGTGTCGACGGCCGCGTCCACCGACTCGGGTGCGGCGCCGACGACCTCGTCGAGCAGATAGTGCACGTTCATCGCGACCAGGGCCCGGGCAACCGACACAGCGGGAAGCCGCTCGTCGGCTCGCGTGATCGTCTCGGCCGCAACCTCTTCCAGTGGAGCCAGGAACTCCTGCCACAACTGGGCGGCCTCCGCGTCCCGCTGCGAGGCCACGGCCAGGGTGCGCAACAGGGCGCCGTCGCATTGATACATCCGCGCAGCCGATTCCAACGCGGCACGCGCGGCCGGGCGGGGATCGGCTGCAGTGCGCCACCGGGCGATGGCGGCATCGGTCTCGGCGCGCAACGGAGCGAGTAGTTCGCGCAGCAATGCGACCCGATCCGGGAAGTACACATAGAACGACTTCCGCGACAATGTCGTCCGGGCCATGATCGCGCTCACGGTCACCGCTTCGGATGCCTGCTCACGCAGCAGCGCGCCAGCCGCTCCCAGAATCTCCGCACGAGCCTCCGCCACGGTGCGCCTACGCCGTTTCACCTCCGCTATTGCCACAGTGGCAGTATAAGCAATACAGTTACTGCCACCATGGCAATAAGGAGTCTCGTGGTTGCCCATACCTTTCGAAGATCAGCGGAGATGACTGCCACACAGTGGTATTGCTCCGTCGTGGGACTGTTCCTTCTCATCCGGTCGCTCACCACACTGCTCGGCGCTCCGGCATTCTCCCTTCCTGGATCGGGATGGCGCGCGGCCCTGCAAGCGGTAGTCGGTATCACCCTGCTCGCCGGGCTGCGCACCCGACCCATCCCGGTCGTCACCGCAGTCGGAATCCTCTACGCGATCGAAACCGCCCTGGGCATCGTGGGCGGCGACGCCATCCTCGGCGTCATCCCGGTCGACATGCGCGACCGCATCGTGCATCCAACCCTCGCGATCACCGCCGCCCTCGCGGTCTTCGCGACACTGCGTCGCACGAAGCGCCGAGGGCCGGTCGTTGCCTGACGCGCCTACGGATGACCTCGTGGCCCGGGCCTTCGACGAGGAGTGCACCGCCTGGGTGCGGGCCACCGCCACACTGACGGCACACCAGTTCACATTGCCAACCCCATGCCCACCATGGACAGTCGCCGAACTCATCGCGCACGTCACAGCCGCGATCGCTCGCGTCCCCGACGGCTTGGCCGCTCCCCCACCCGCCCGCGCGAACCTCGATGCCGCCGGCTACTACCACCCGCGCATCTTCGACGCGACCGCCAACGCCGCACGCGTGTCGGCGGCCCAGGACGCCGCAGCCGCACATCCGAATACAGCGGCGCTCGTCGCCGCCTTCGACCATCAACGCCGCCGCGCTCTGCGCGCCATCGCCGGACAACCGCCCGAGCGGCTCCTCGTCACTCGATGGGGCGACGGCATGACTCTGCGAGAATTCCTGCTCACCCGCGTCGTGGAACTGGCCCTGCACGGCCTCGACCTGGCCAACGCCCTCAGCACCCCCGCTTGGACCACACCCGCGGCCGCAGCCGCCGTCACCGACTTTCTCGGTGTCGGCACAGCCGCCACGCGCCTTGGCTGGGACCGCACCACCACATTGGCCAAAGCAAGCGGGCGTGCACCACTCACCGCCGACGAACAGTCCGAACTCGCCCGCGCCCGGATACCCTGGCATCAATTCGGGTAGGGACGTCCTCCACCCACTCGTCCACCGATGACTTTCGCGGCACGAATGCCACTCTCCGAGAGGAATTTCGAGGTATTGCTCCAGTCGAGCCGATGAGCTCGGCCGGAGCTGTTCAGTCCCGCTCGCGAACCAGCGAGGGACGCAATTCGAGCACCCCGTCGTCGGGGCCGAAACCAAGCGATCGAGCGCGCGCGATTGATTCGTCCAGGGCGGCGGCGACCGTGTCGGCGAATTCCGCCGGGCGGCGAGACACCCGATCGACGTTCATGCTGAGGAACTCGAACGAGCTCGCGACCTCGCCGACGGTGCGATTGACCAGATACGAGATGCCGCGCGCGACCTTGTCGGTGCGCCCGAGATCGCAGACGTGCACCGAGACCTCATGTCCCACCAGCACTTCCCGGTAGTAGGCGACGTGCTGCTCCATCGCGAACAGACCGAACTTCCCGGACTCGGTGTAGCCGAGCGCACCGTGTTGCTGCCACATCGCCTCGCCGTGCAGACGAAAGTAGTGCATCACGTTCATGTGCCGGTTGCCGTCCTCGAACTCCGGCGGAATCTCCCTGATGAACGCGGCGGGGACCGCGAGTACCCGGCTGATCTCCGGCCGCACCGCGGCCACCTTCGCCCGGCTCATCGAGATTCGGCCTGGATCGCCTGCCGGTAGCGCTCCGACAGCACGGACGGAAATCCCAGATCGCCTTCGATGACCCGAACCGCCAACGACGAGGCCAGAGCGCGCAGACGTGCGCACCCGTCTTCGCCGATCGCCTCGTACGGATAGACCGCCAGCTCGTCGGTCCTGTCCTCGATCGCCCTGCGCCGGGCGGCGCCGTGCTCGCTCAGAGCGAGAGCGCCGTTCGCCAACCACCCGCGGGCACGAAGCCGGTCGACGCCGGATGCCCAGTCCTGCTCACTCCAGGATCGGCCGAGGCGCAGTACCTCGGCGGCGACCTCGCCGGTCGCGCTGTGCGTGATCAGTGCTTCGATACCGTCCAGTCCCTCCGTCGCCAGTAGCGCCACATGGCCGTCACCTCGATACTCCCGCAACAGTGTCTGCGCGTGCCAGAGCACCAGATGCGGTTCGTCGGGCCAGGGCAGCGCCGCATGGGCCGCGAACAGCGCGCGCCCTTGGGGCCGCTCGCGAGCGCGTTCGGCGGCACGCCGTGCCAAACCGGCGGCCTCGCGGACGTCGGCGTCGGCGATGTCACCGTTCCACGCCTGCCGCAGCGAACGGTCCACGGCGAGCAACCTAGCGCGCAAGATCGCTGCGGGGGATGCGATTTCCCACGCGGCAGGCAGGGCGACACGCACCGCGGCCGGATTGAAGTTGAAGAACGCGGCGACGGTGACATCGGCCGCCACCGGACCGAAGGCAGCGGACCTGGAGGCGAAGTACATCATCCGCGGATCCGTCAGACCGAGGTCGCGATACATCTCGGGGCCGTGCGGGGTGAAGTAGATCATGCCGTGGATCGGCTCGAGGGCGCGGAAGGTCAGACGAGCACTCCGCGGGGAGACCGTGGTCAAGAGACTGCTCCGATATCTCGTGGTGCTGAAAAGTCGACTTCGATAGTTACCCGAATCCGATGTCACGTTCAAGATACGGCTAGGCGTAGGGGCCGCTCTTCATCGGCGCCTCATGCGGTTAGCCCAGCGTTTGATATTGAACATGAACTCAGATTCAACTATGCTCGGGTTGCGAAAGCATGCTCGGACTGCCGGACATCGCCCAGTGCTCGGCCGCGCCGCCGACAACTGCACGCACTCGACAACGTGACGCCGCGTCCGGCGGCACGGAGTGGAAAGGAACTCTCATGACCGGTCCCACCTCCGTACCCGCCGAGCACCGGGCGACCGCCGTGCTGTTCGACTTCGGGGGTGTGCTGACGTCCAGCGTCTTCGAGGCGTTCCGAGAGTTCGGCGAGTCGATCGGCTGCGATCCCCGCCTACCGCTGCGCCTGTTCAGCGATGACGTGGAGGCCCGGGCACTGCTGGTCGCCCACGAGGAGGGACGCATGGGCGAGCGAGAGTTCGAACAGGGCTTCGCGGCGCGGCTGCGTGCGCACGGGGTCGAGGTGGACGGAGCCGGGCTCGTTCACCGCATTCAGTCCGGCCTGCGAGCCGACAGCGCCATGATCGAGCTGGTGACCGAAGTCAGGAATGCGGGATTCCGTGTTGGGCTGCTGTCGAACTCACTCGGCGACGACTGCTACGCCGGATTCGACCTCGCTTCGATGTTCGACGCCGTCACCATCTCCGGCGAGATCGGTGTACGCAAGCCATCGCGGCGCGCGTACGACATCGCCTGCGCCCGTTTGAATGTGGAGCCGGGAGCCACGGTAATGGTGGACGACCTGCCACAGAACATCGTCGCGGCCGAACACGCGGGGCTCACCGGCGTCCTGCACCGCGACGCGGCGGACACCATCGAGCGGCTGTGGGCCGCTCTCGGCCCGTCGTGAGTTCGGCGTTCCGTCGATCTACGCTCGCAAGCACCTGTTCAGCGAGAACAACGAAGGGCACCCCGAATGAGCCCGAGCACCAAGGAATCCACCGACATCGTGCTGGCCGAGAACGCGAGCCCGGACGCATCCAATTCAGAGCATTAGCACGAACTTTCCGATATTCGCTCCGGTGAACATCGTGCCGGGCAGTCGTTCGTGCGTCAGAGCGCTCCCAGTTCGGAATCGCCCGCGGGCAGCGCGTCGAAGACCAGCACCTCGGCCGGATGACTGAGCGCGTCGCCCAAGGCCTCGTTGACCTCACGCAACACCGCGCTCTGGCCGTGGGCGCGCAGCGCTTCTTTCGACGCCCATTTCTCGATCATCACGAATCGACCGGGTTCGCCGATCCGTCGATGCAGTGCGTAGAGCAGACAGCCCGGCTCGGAGTGCACCGCGGGCGCGGCCGTCCGCAACGTCCGCTCCACCAGCTCTTCCTGGCCCGGCTTCGCGATCATGGTCGCCACCACCACACAGGGCTCGGCCATACGTTCCTCCTCTTGAAGTGGGTTGTGCCGCTTCGTCCTGTCCGGCTACGGTCGCTTGCCCCATGAAGGGTCGCGGCGGCGCAACTCCATCTGGGCGATCGTGCGCTTGTGCACCTCGTCCGGCCCGTCCGCCAGACGCAAAGTGCGCAGATGCGCGTACATGTTCGCCAAAGGGAAGTCGTCGGAGACGCCACCACCGCCGTGGACCTGGATGGCCCGGTCGATCACCTTCAGCGCGACTTGGGGCGCGGCCACCTTGATCGCGGCGATTTGGACGCGCGCGTTGCGATTTCCGACGGTGTCCATCAGATAGGCGGCCTGGAGTGTCAGCAACCGCGCCATCTCGATTTCGATGCGGGACTCGGCAATCCAATCCTGAATGTTGGCGCGGTCGGCCAGCGGCGCGCCGAACGTCGTCCGCGCTTGCGCTCGGTCGATCATCAGGTCCAGCGCCCGTTCGGCCATGCCGATCGCTCGCATGCAGTGGTGGATCCGTCCCGGCCCGAGCCGGGCCTGGCTGATCATGAACCCGTCGCCCTCACCGGCCAGCAGCGCGGTGCGCGGCACTCGGACGTTCTCGAACACCACCTCGGCGTGCCCTTCCCGGTCCTGATACCCGAAGACGGGCAGGTTGCGCAGGACCGTCACGCCAGGGGTGTCGATCGGGACGACCATCATGCTCTGCTGACGGTGCACGGGCGCATCCGGATCCGTCTTGCCCATCACGATGAGGACCTTGCAATTCTTGTGCAAGGCGTTGGAGGTCCACCACTTTCGGCCGTTCAGCACGTACTCGTCGCCGTCGGGCCGCATGCGCAGCTCGATGTTGGTGGCATCGGAGCTGGCGACCGCCGGCTCGGTCATCGCGAACGCCGAGGCGATCTCGCCGTCCAGCAGCGGACGCAGCCACGTCTGTTTGTGCTCGGGCGTGCCGAACAGCGTCAGCACTTCCATGTTCCCGGTGTCGGGAGCGTTGCAGTTGGTCGCCTCCGGCGCCAGATGCGCGCTTCGTCCCATGATCTCGGCGAGCGGCGCGTACTCCAGATTCGTCAGGCCCGGACCCCACTCCGGGTGCGGGTGGAACAGATTCCACAGACCGCGCTTGCGCGCTTCCGTCTTGAGTTCTTCGAGAATCGGCGGGTGGAAGTGCGGATCACCGGACTCCGTCATCTGTGCGTGGTAGACCGCCTCCGCGGGGTAGACGTGCTCGTCCATGAAGGCGAGCAGATCCTCGCGGTATCGGCGAGATCGCTCCGAGAGCTCGAACATGGCGACTCCTCGTACTGACTGACGGCTGCCTACGCACCGTATTTGAATTCGACTTCAGATTCAACTTTGCCCATTGCCGGGTCCGCCCCGCAATGCCGACGACGCGCGCGATCTGCCCGGCTGCCGAGCCGACCGGCGCCCGCCCACGACGGTCTCACCGGGGGCGTCGAGAGTGTGCCGGTCATCGGTTGTTCTACTCGAGTGCTTCGATCCCGATGCGCAACAGCGGTTCGACCCCGGATCCCACGGTCTCGAAGCCGGATCCCACGGTTTGCCCGTGGAGATGGCGGTAGTGGATGCCTTCGAGGATCGCCGCGAGTTTGAAGGCGGCGAGCCCCAGATAGAAACCGAAGTGCGCGAGGTCGCGGCCGCTGTGTTCGGCATAGCGGTCGAGCAGTTCGGCCTCGGTGAGGAACCCGGGCGCGAGCGCCACGTCGCTGACACCGGTGACGCCGATCTCGCCGAGGCGGCGATACAGCAGCAGGAGCGCCACATCGGTGAGCGGATCACCTAAAGTGGCCATTTCCCAATCGATTACGGCGACCACGCGGTCTTCGGAGTCCATCAGGATGTTGTCGAGCCGGTAGTCGCCGTGGACGATTCCATCCGGAGACTGCGGAGGCTGGTGGGCCGCGAGCCTCCCGTACAGCGCGTCCGCACCCGGCAGTTCCCGGGAGTAGGAGGCGTCCAACTGCTTCTTCCAGCGGTGCACCTGCCGCACCAGGAATCCGCTCGGACGTCCGAAATCCGCGAGTCCGGCTGCCGCGGGATCGACGGCGTGCAGAGCGGCCAGAGCGTCGACCATTCCGGTCGAGATGGTTCGCGTCCGGTCGGCGCCGATCGCTGCGAGTTCGGCCGCCGTGCGGTAGGGCGTCCCGATCACCCGCTCCATCAGATAGAAGGGCGCGCCGAGGATATCGGGATCCTCGCAGAGCGTGTAGGTGGCGGGAACGGGTACGCCGGTGCCGGCCAGCGCGGTCATCACCCGGTATTCCCTGGACATGTCGTGTGCGGTTGCCAGCACGTGACCGAGCGGGGGCCGCCGCACGATCCACGCCGACCTACCGTCGCTGATCTCGTAGGTCAGGTTGGATTTCCCGCCTGCGATCAGGCGGCCGGTGAGCGGCCCTGCGAGCAGATCCGGCTCGACATCGGCCAGCCATGCCGCCAGGCGATCCAGGTCCAAGCCGGGCAGATCCTCGCGGTTACGGTCGCTCATCAAGGCACCAGCACCGCGACCGTCTCGGCGACACACGCGGGCTTGGCGGCGCCGTCGATGTCGACGGTGACGCGGCTGACTGCCTGGAATCCCAGGTTCGCAGGCGCGAGCGAGAGCAACTCGACTCCCGCGCGCAGCCGGGACCCCACGGGAACGGGCGCGGGGAACCGCACCTTATTGGCGCCGTAGTTGACGCCCATCGACAACCCTTCGACGCGATAGATCTGCCGGGACAGCATCGGAATGAGAGACAGCGTAAGAAATCCGTGGGCGACGGTCGTGCCGAACGGTCCCGTCGCCGCTTTCACCGGATCCACGTGAATCCACTGGTGATCGCCCGTCGCGTCGGCAAAACGGTCGATCTGCTCCTGGGTCACGGTGTACCAGTCGCTGTATCCGAGGTGAGTTCCGATGGCCTTCTCCATCTCGGCCAAGCCCTGGAATACTTTCATCGGTCGCTGTCCTTCCGTCCTTGTCCCGAGGTCCGCCGGCCACATAGACGACCTGGCCGGACACGAATCCCGCTCCCTCGCTCACCAGGAACGACACCGATGGCGGTCTTTCCTTCGAACGATCGCTTATCAACGCTGCCCACCCTGCGCGATATATCAGTCCGATTCGAGCTGCAGCGCGTTGACCCACAGCTGCGTCAGGGTGGTGACGAGCTTCTCGAACGGGATGCGCTGATTCTGGACGAAGACCAGGTAGGCCATCCGGCTCACCATCACCGACAAGGCGTGCGCGGTGATCATGGGATCGAGGTCCGCGCTGGCCCGGCCGGATTCCTGCAGCGCGCTGATCATCTTCGCGTTGCGCTCCGCGAAAGCCTTGCCTCGTTCCATCCGCAGCTCGCGGAAATCCTCGTTGATCAGGGCGACCTCCTCGAGCACGGCCATCAGGCGCGCGTTGCGCTTGTAGGAGCGAAGGTAGTCCCGATTGGCCGCCTCGATGAGGTCGCGCGGGTCGGTGACGCCCGTGCGCCCGCGAACGTGAGGGTGCAGCATCTCTTCCTGCACCTGCTCCGCCACCGCCGCGAAGATCTCTTCCTTGCCGTCGAAATAGGTGTAGAACGACCCCGACGCCGTCCCGGCGGCCTTGGAGATATCGGAGATCTTGGCATCGAGGTATCCGTCGCGCTCGAATACCTCGCGCGCCGCGGCGATCAGCGCGGCGCGTGTGCGTTCGCCGCGCTTGGTGCGCGGAAGTCCTTTACGAGACTCGGCCTCACTCACAACGGACTCGGACACCAACGCTGGCCACTCACTGTCGGTCGACGGGACGTTTGTCGCGTTCACGGTATCACCGCGAACAGCGCGAACAGGTGGTCGAGGCGGCCCGCACGGCCACCACCGGAGGGCACTTCGTCGCCGAACGGATCCGGCCCTCGAAGCGGCATGACCACAGCTGGAGGCCGACATCGGAACCGGATCAGCAGAGGGCTCACCGCATTCGGCGCTAACTGATCGGCAGCGCGCTGAAGATCGGGTTGTAGGCCCAGTTCACCATGCGCTCGGCGTCATCCTTCGCGGCAGCGCCGCTGTCGGGTGAGCTGTGCAAGACCACACCGATCAGCGGTATTCCTGCCCTGACCGTCTCGAACAGCAGGCAGGTTCCCGCAGCGTCGGTGTATCCGGTTTTGATGCCGATAGTGCCGGGATAGTCGTGCAGCATCCTGTTCGTGGTCTGCCAGAGGTGAGCGCGGTTGCCCGGGCCGGCGGGCACGTGATAGCTCTGCGAACTGACGATCTCCCGGAACACCGGCAGGCTCATCGCGCGCAGGCCGAGGGCGACCAGGTCCGCCGGTGTGGAGTAGGTGGAGTGGTCGGTGGGGACAGGCAGCCCGCTGGGGTCGGCGAAATGTGTTCCCGCCAGGCCCATCTGACGCGCGGTGTCGTTCATTTTGGCGATGAAACCGTCTTGTCCGGGCCCGTAGGCTTCGGCAAGGGTATAGGCGGCGTCGCAGCCGGACGGCAGCATCATCGCGTACAGGAGCTGTCGCGCGGTGAGCACCTCGCCGGGGACCAGGCCTGCGGTGCTTCCGTCGTACTCGGTGTCGTAGGCGATGATTTCCTGCGGCACGGTGATGGCCCGGTCGAGGTCGCCGGCATTGATCACGACCAGTGCCGTCATCACCTTCGTGATGCTGGCTATCGGGACCGGGGTGTTCGGCTGTCGCGACCACAGCACCGTGCCGGTGATTCCGTCTGCCAGCGCCGCACCCGACGCCTGCACCGCATCCGGCCCAGACGTCAGCCAGGGCAACTGAATATGGGTGTCGCTCGCGGCGGGGGCGGCCGCGACACCCTGACCGGCTACCACAACCAGCGCCCCGGCGACGACAGCGTGCAACAATCGAGCAAATGTCCGCATCGCCACATTCTGCCGTGGCATTTCCGTGTTTAACGGCATTTCATCGGTCGAGTTGCCGCGTGACTTCGGCGACAGCATCTAATGAGCTAATCCAGGCGCCTCCGAGCTGGACGCTTCGGTCGACGGCCGAAACAGCTGGTCTCGTCAGTCCGTGGTCACCTTGACGATCGTTCTGCCGCGGGTGCGCCCGTCGGGGCTGAACGCCGCGGGGGCGTCGGCCAGGGAGCAGACGCTGCTGACGAGCGGGATGAGCCGGCCATGACGGAGGCGGGTGGCCAGTTGGGCCAGTTGCTCGCGGTTGGGCTCGACGACGAAGAAGATGACTCGGCCGTCGTGAGGGTGGATGGTGGGTGGACCGGCGATGGTGACGAGGGTGCCGCCGGGGCGTAGTAGCGCGGTAGAGCGGTCGCGGATGTCGCCGCCGATCACGTCGAGTACCACGTCGACCTCGCCGACGTCCTCCAGGAACTCTCCGTCCAAGTCGACGAACTCGTAGACGCCGAAATCTCGGGCCGCGTCCCGGTCGGAGGCTCGGCCGGTGCCGATGATGTGGGCTCCCGCCTCCTGGGCGAGTTGCGCGGCGACGGAGCCGACGGCGCCACCGACTCCGTGGATGAGGACGGTTTGGCCGGTTTCGAGGTGAGCGTGGTCGAACAGGGCTTGCCAGGCCGTCAGACCGGAGATCGGTAGCGCGGCCGCGGCGACGTGGTCGACGTCAGCGGGGAGCGGGGCCAGGTTGCGGGCTTCCACGGCGGTGTACTCCGCGAGCGAACCGTTGCGGGCCCAGTCGGTCGGCCCGAAGACGTGCTGGCCCACCGTGAGTCCAGTGGTGCCGTAGCCGAGCGCGACGACTACACCTGACAGTTCGTGGCCGGGGACGCTCGGGGTGCGGTCGCGACCGGCGCGATCGGTCCACGTCCCTGGCCAATCGAGCTCGCCGCGGGTGAAGCCGGCGGCGTGGACTTGCACGATGACGTCGTTCTCAGCGGCGTGCGGGTGGGGCAGATCGGTCAGGGTCAATCCGCCGATGCCAGCCCCGCGATCCCGGACTGTGATGGCTCGCATGAAGGTCCTTCCGGTCGTCGGAGTACTGGTCGGCTTCGACGTTACGCACTTCAGGTCCACAATCGGCGGGCCAGTTGAAGGTGTAGCCGATGGCCCGCCTTCAGTAGTGATGGCCGACGATCGGGCCGTCGGAATGGATCAAGAGCACGGGCCGCCACGCCGTACTGTCGAAGCATGAGCGTTGTGGACCACCTCGTGATCCCCGACACGGCCGCCTCATCGGCCGCCCTGGAGGTAGCCGCCGCCTACCACTCCGCCGCCCTGCTGAACCACTCGCACCGCGTCTACATCTGGGCGGCCGCCTACGGCAGTCAACAGGGCATCCGCTACGACACCGAACTGCTGTTCACGGCTGCCATGTTCCACGACATCAGCCTCGTGCCGGAGTTCGACAGTCACACCGTCTCCTTCGAGGAGGCCGGCGGCCATGTCGCCCGGGTGTTCGCCGCCGGCGCCGGTTGGCCGAGCGAGCGCCGCGAACGCCTCGGCGAAGTCATCGCCGGGCATATGGGGCCTGACGTGGACGTGGCCGATGATCCCGAAGGGCACTTGCTGTCGCGGGCCGCGGCGCTGGACATCGTGGGAAAGAACATCGACGATTTCAGCCCCGCCTTCCGTGCCGAGGTACTCCAGCGGTACCCCCGGCTCGGGCTCGCCGGCGAGTTCCTTGCCTGCTTCCAGGCTCAGGCCGACCGTAAGCCCGGCAGCTCCGCCGCACGCGCAATACAGTCGGGCCTCGCGGTCAGAATGGCCGCGAACCCCCTCGACGCCGGTTCCGAGCACACGCCCGATGAGAACCAGGGTCGGCTGAGGTCGTCGACTCAGCGCGGCGATCTTCGAGGGCATACGTGATACGCCGCCCTCGAACGCGCCCGCGGTCAGCACGGCCGTCTTCGGACAAGCTTTTCCTGCCGAAGCTCGGCTACAGCACCGCTGCCGGGATGACCGAGATCAGTCCGCCGTCGACGAGGATGTCCTGTCCGTTGATGTAGGACGCTTCGTCCGACGCGAGGAAAGCGACCGCCGCCGCGACATCCTCCGGGGTGCCGACCCGGCCGGCGGCAACCGTGGTGGCGATCGTGGACTTGATCTCGGCGGATGCTTCGGCCTGGAAGGCTGGGGTGTCGATGTACCCAGGGCTCACGGAGTTGACGCGGATGCGCCGGGTTGTCAGATCGGCGGCGAGGGTCCGGGCCAGACTCTGCACCGCGGCTTTGCTCGCGGTGTAGAGGGCGGCGGCGGGCGCGCCGCGATACGCGGCGAAGGACGCGTTGATAACGATCGCCGCACCGTCCGGCAGGAGGGGCAGCGTCTTCTGGATGGTGAAGAACGCGGCCTTGAGATTGGTGTCGAGGACACGGTAGAACTCGTCTTCGGTGACCTCCTCGATGGTCTGGAACGCGCCGATGCCCGCGTTCGCGAACACCACGTCCAACCGGGCGAACCGGTCGCGGATAGTCGTCACCAAGGTGTCCAGATCGCTGAGGTCGGCTGCATCACCGGCAATCCCGATTGCCCGATGCCCGAGTTCGTCGACCGCTGCGTCGAGCCGGGCCTTGTCGCGCCCGGTGACGATCACCTTCGCTCCTTCGGCGATGAGCCGCCGCGCGGTGGCCGCCCCCATGCCGCTGGTGCCGCCGGTGACGAGTGCGATCTTGCCGTTGTATCGGGAACTGTCGTGCGTCATGGCTCCAGCGTGCCGACCCAGCCCCGAAGCAAACAGTGCGCATTTATGGTGGGTGTGGCACCACCACCTTGCGGCCGTCAGGCGGGCGAGGCGACGCGCCCGCGGTGTAGCCGTTCCAGGCGCTCGCCGGTCGCGGTGCCCGGCCTCGGGTTGTACAGCACGAGTTGCCATTCGGGATGGTCCGCGACCGTCAACGTCGTCGCGTCGAAGAACAATTCACCGACGTCGGGATGACGCAGCGCGTTCACCGCCTGCTCCGGAACTCCGACTTCCTGCCGCTCCCACAGTTCGGTGAATTCCGGGCTCATCAACCGGAGATTGTCGACCACCCTGCGGAAATCGGTGTCGCCGGGGCAAATGCCCGCGCTTGCGCGATACGCGGCAACGATGGCGGGTGCGTTCGCCGCCCACAGCTCCTCCATGGCGCGATAGCGAGGATTGGTGAAATACGTGAGGAGGCAATTGTGTTCGCCGTCGCCGTAGCCGAACACCATCCGGGCGGTGTCGTTGAACCTCAGCACATTCCAGTACCGATCGCGCAGTACCGCGGGCCGCCCGTCCCAAGCATCGATCAACTGCTGCACTTCCGGCGTGACGGCTGTTACGGGCGCGCACTCCAGGGTGGGCGGATTGAGTCCTGCCAGCAGGTACAGATGGATTCGTTCCGGTTCGCTCAGCATCAGGACTCGGGCGATCGCATCGAGCACCTCGTCGGAGACGGTGATGTCGCGCCCCTGCTCCAACCAGGTGTACCAGGACACCCCGACTCCGGCCAGCACGGCGAGCTCCTCTCGCCGCAATCCAGGCGTGCGCCGCCGGCCCGTCGCCGGAATCCCGACATCCTCGGGCCGCACCCGCGCCCGCCTGGCACGCAAAAAGTCACGTAGCAACTCGCGGCGTCGTGGCACGGCTTCGCTCGTCATAAGCCACGGTAACAAGCGCCCCCGGCGTCGCGTCAGACCACCACCGCAGATATTCCGCCGTGGGCTACCAGACCCCAGCCGGATACACGTCCATCTGCAATCACCGATGACCGGCTCAGCAGCGAATATCGGTGCACTCATGCAGCATGTGCGGACTCCCACGAATTGGGATTGTTGCCGTTGTCCCCGAACTGCTGCGGGTCGGCTCTATTCGCTGGACCCCAATATCGCGGCTTGGCCTTTCTCTCGATCGGGATACCGAACCTTAGTGTCCGTACTCGGGTGCGGCCTGCAAGTCGGGTGCGGCGGCGGCCAGCAACGCGTCGCGGTCGCGGTTCAGCGGAGGGTAGATACGGCGAGTGTTGATGGCGCGCTTGGTGTCCTTGGCTGCCTCGCCGCATGCGACCACATGGCGGTCCCAGCCCTCGGTATACACCGCTCCTGCCGGTCCCAGATCGAGAACCGTTACATACCAAGGGATCCGCAACGGCTTCATGGGCTCGCCCAGAAGATCGCCGATGACGTTGTATCCCGCCCATCGGCCCATCGGGCGGCTGTGCTGGCAGGACATCACCGACATATGCTCGTCGTCCATTTTCGCGGCAGCGACGTCACCTGCGGCGAATACCCCGGGCACACCGCAGACACGCAGATAATCGTCGACGGGCAGTCGCCCCAGCCGGTCACGGTCGACGCCGAAGTCCGCGGTCAGCAGGCTGGCCCGCATGCCCGCACACCAGACGACAGTGGCGGCGGACACCATTTCACCCGAGGAAAGCGTCACGCCGCGTTCATCGATGGACATCACCCCGACGCCCAACTTGGTCTCGATCCCGCTGGAGGCCAACGCCGCCTCGATGACCGGTCGGGCTGATACACCCATGTCCGAGCCGACGAACGGGTTGCGGTCGACCAGGATGACCCGCGGTGCGACGGCACGCGGGGCAAAGACGTCGGCGAGCATCGCGGGCAGCCCGGTCGCCTCTTCGATCCCCGTCAAACCCGCCCCGACTACGACTACGGTGGCGGCCGCCGGGTCAGCGGGACCCTCGGCGAGCCGGCGCAAGTGAGCCTGCAGTCTCGTCGCTGCGTCGTGGGTATCGATGTCGAACCCGAACTCCCGCAGGCCAGGGATATCGGGCTTGACCACCTGGCTGCCCAACGCGAGCACCAGCCGGTCGTAGCCGTGAGCGCCCGCGGTGGATTCCACGATTCGCGCCGCAGCGTCGATCGCCGTCACTTCGCCGGTGATGTGCTCGATTCCGACCGGATCGAGAAGAACGCCGAGCGGGATGCGGGATGTGCTCAGATCGGTCTCATAGTCACGCACGCGGATGTCGTGGTACGGCGTGGAACTGATCATCGTGATATCGACGGTCCCGCCCGCCACACCGAGCTCGTCGAGCCGCCGGGCCGCCGCGAGCGCCGCCCACAGACCCGCGAACCCGGACCCGAGGACCGCGACACGCGACGGATCGGTCACTGCAGCGCGCTGCACATCGTCATTCTAAACTTCGTGATCGTTGCTGCCGCTGGTCAGGACGCTGGACGTCCCGAGGTGACGGAGGCGCCCGAGCAGGCGGCGCAACGACTGATCGGGTCTCTCGCCAGCCGTGTCGAGGATGATGTGGTCCCGATCCCACGGCTGATATTCGCGGTCGAGCACCTGCTGCCATTCCGGCAGCGGCAGGTCAGGGATGTCGACCGATCGCGAAACGACCCGGTGCCGATGCTCGGCCGGATCCGAGCAGATCACCTCGATTTCCACCGCGGCGACACCGGCATCTCGGGCAGCGCCCAGCCAGCTGTCGCGAGTGATCGACAGTGGGTTCACGGATTCGGCGATCACGGTCAAACCCTGCCGAAGATGCTCCCCGGCCAGCGCGTACCCCACTATATAACCGGCAGGCCCCACGGGATGCTCGGCCAGACCTGATCGAACGATCGCCTGCTCGATGGTGTCGACCCGCAGATGCACGCCACCGATCCGCGCCGCCAATAGGCGCGCCAACGTGGTCTTACCTGCCCCCGGAAGTCCGCCGATGACGATGAGCATGCGACCTATCCTGCCAGCGCCCCACAGCCGACCAGAGCTGCCGGCAATCGCTGCCGATCCACACTCGGGAGAACCCCGATCAATCGAGGAACGGTATCGGTTGTGCGGCGGATCGGTGGAGATGCTGGTCGTCGGTCTCACGGCCGGCGCGTAGCTGTCGCATGCTGGCGGACAGAGGTCGGCCCCAGCACCCCGGAGAAGGGAGATAGACGGTGGCATTGGGACGTCGTCGGCTGTTGATCGGCTTCGCCGGTGCGGGTGGTCTCGCCTTGGCCGGATGGGGGTGGGCGCGAGAACTCGCGCCGCCACCCACACCTGCCACAATCCGATTCGACCCCACCCCCGGCACCCAGGATGTCGAACCGCGCAGTCTCGGCACGGTCACCGTCACCGACGGGACGCTGCGATCGGTCGAATGGATCGATGAAACGGGCAGATCGCTGCCGGGCGTATCGGCACCCGATCATCGAACCTGGACCAGTGCCGAACCACTCGGCTACGGACACACCTACACCGCGAAAGCCGTCGCTCAGGGCGAAACCGGCGACGTCGCCGCGACGACAACCTGCACCACGGTGCGACCGCAACAGATCATCGACGTCTCACTACGCTCGTCCAATCTCGTCGAGCTGGCCGAAAACGACACCTACGGAGTAGGTTTCGTGCTCGTCGCCCATTTCGACGAACCCGTGGACCGGACCGCCGCGGAACGCTACCTGAAGGTCACCACCCAGCCTGCCGTCGCCGGCGCCTGGTACTGGCTCGACGATCAGAACGCACACTGGCGGCCGGAGCACTATCACGCACCGGGAACCAGGATCACGATCGCGGCCGAGTTCTTCGGCCGCGCGCTCGGCGACGGCCGTTACGGCTCGCGTGACCAACAAGTTTCAGTGACCATCGGACCTGCGCACGTCGCGGTCGCCGACGACGACACCAAACAGATCGAGGTCTTCGACAACGGAAACCTCGTGCGCACCATGCCCACATCGATGGGCATGGGCGGCACCGCGGTCGTCGGCGGCAGAGTCATGTCGTTCTGGACTCGCCCCGGCATCTACACCGTGCTGGACCGAAACGACCCGGTGATCATGGACTCCGCCACCTACGGCCTGCCCACCAACTCCGCGCTCGGCTACCGCACGAGCATCAACCACGCGGTCCGCATCAGCCACGACGGAATCTTCGTGCACGAATTGGCCGCGAGCATGTGGGCGCAAGGAAACACCAACGTCTCACACGGCTGCCTGAACCTCTCCCCCGCCGACGCCACATGGTTCTACGACTTCGTCATCCCCGGCGACGTGGTCGAGGTCCGCAACACCGGCGGCGAACCCCTCGATATCTGGCACAACGGCGATTGGAGCATCCCGTGGACCGACTGGCTCCGCGGTGGCGGCCACACGTGACCCGAACGAGAAAAGGCGGCTGATCCAGCGCACGACACTCGAGCAGGTGTCCCGGCCGGATCCCTGAGGTGATTCATCCGATGCGGACGACGCTCTTGCCGCGAGTCACTCCGCCGGCCAGGTTCGCGATCGCGGTCTCGACGTCGGCAAGCGCGTATTCGGCGGTGATATCGATGCGCACCGACCCGTCGGCGACCAGCGCCATCGCGCGAGTGGCGCTGTCGGCGAGTCGCTGCGGGTGGGTCTGGCTGCCCAGATTGCTGTTGTAGGTCATCAGCGACTGGCCGTGCATCAGCAGGTCGTTGGCCGAGACGGTGACCGGTTCGAAGGTGGCGATGTTGCCGTAGACCACGATCCGGCCATGGGCAGCCAGCCGGGCCAGGCTCGCGACCCGCGTCGGTCCTCCGATCGGGTCGAGGATCACGTCGAAGGTTTCCGCACCGATGCCATCGGGGAACTGTTCTCGCGTCAGCACCTCGTGGTAACCGAACTGACGCGCGTAATCGAGCTGACCGGAGTTGCCGACCACGCCGACTATCCGTTCCGCGCCGGCGGCAGCGGCGAACTGCCCGGCCAGTGATCCGACACCACCGGCTGCGGCGTGGATCAGCACACGGTCCCCGGCCCGGACCCCGCCGACGGAATCGATCAGGTCGTAGGCGGTCGGAGTCACCCATCCGAACCCTGCCGCGGTGCGTGCGTCGACGCGCGAGGCATTGATCGCCAGCACCGAAGGCGCGGTCGCGACCTCGGCGTAACCGCCCCCGCCGACCAGCGCGACGACCTGCTCACCGATCCGGCCTTCGTCCACGCCCTCGCCCACCGCGATGATCTGGCCTGCGGCTTCGAAGCCCGGCACGAACGGGCGCGGCACCGGAAAGTGCCCGCCACGCACCAGCACGTCACCGTACTGCACCCCCGCATAGGCGACGCGGATCGCGACCTCGCCCGGCCCGGCCACGGGCTCGTCGATCTCCGAGATCCGGAAGGTGTCATCGGTGTCCAGCACAACAGCCTTCATCACATACAACTTTCTGTGTTGACTCAGTATCCTGATACTGAGCACTTAAGCAGTATCAGGATGCTGAGTCAACTTAGGAAGTTGTGATATGGTCGACGTGCCCGTCGAGGAATACGTGTGCACGCGCATTCGCCGAGCCGAGCAGGCGCTCATGGCCCACCATGAGGCGGTGCTACGCGGTTACGGACTGACGATGACCCAATACACGGTGCTGCTGATCTTGTCCCGCGACGACGCCATGTCCGGTGCCCAACTGGCCCGCGCGTGTGGGGTCACGCAGCAGAGCATGGCTACTGTCTTGACCGGCATGCAGAACAAAGAGCTCATCGACCGGCAACCGTCGCCCGTCCACGCCAAAGTCATGATCGCCACCCTCACCCCGACCGGCCGCGACCTGCTCGACCGCGCCTATCAGGAAGTCATCGTGCTCGAACGCGCCCTCACCGATCGATTCACCCCCGACGAGCACAAACAGTTCTGCGAATTCCTCGACCGTGCCACGGCGACCCTCATCGAGCAGACCCACACCACACTCCGCTAGCTGAGCAGGTTCAGTAGCACGTGGGGGTGCTCGGACGATGCCGGGCATGCGCCGATGACCAGGTCCCACAGGTCATGGATCGTGATCTTGGTGGGGTTGCCGCCGACCAGACTGTCGGCGGGCACTGTCGTGGCACGAGGGGCTGGTCGGCACACCACTTACGACGAGCGCCTGCGGCAAGTCGAAGACGTCGGCGGGGTGTTCGTTCGAGGGCGCCGGGATATCGACACGGTCCTGGCCATCCCAGTGTGGAGCGACCGCTGCAACGGAAGTGGCGATTACTGTTTGCGCACAACCAATTCCAGCGCGATGTTGTCCGGATCGCGGAATTCCAGAATGTACATGGGGCCCAGGTCTTTCACTCCCGCGTGCGCGATGCCGAGTTCATCGAGCAAGGCAGCCGCCGAATCGAGATCCGACCGAGTGGCGAGGGCGAAGGCGAGGTGGTCGAGTCCTACTCGATCTTCGTCGAACTCGTCACTGGCGACCGGGCGAAGTCCGAGCAGTGCATCACCCATCTGGTAGATCACACCGCCGAAGAGGAACCCATATCGTGCACGGGTGGCCTCGTCCGCGTCCGCGGGACACTCCCAAGCGATCGGCCATCCGAAGACAGCGTCATAGAAGGCCCGGGATCTGTCGATGTCGGTCACTGTCAAGCGGACATGGTCGAACGAACTGGTGGAGATCGGCATGATCGAGATCATGTCATGATCACCCGGCTCGGTTCAGGCGACCAGACCGCGCGATCTTGTCACTCCGCCGCTGGCGATCTCGCGCATCCACCGTGACGCCCCGAGCGAGGTCCGCAGCCGGCAGGCGAGCGGTCTACGGCTGAGGTATCGGCAGCCGGCTCGCGCCCGGCCGCCGATACCTGTCCCGTCAGGCCGGTGACGTGTCGACCTGGCCGAGATGCCGCGCGAAGAACTGTGCCGCGCTGTCGACCTCGAACCTCGGTACCTCGAAATGCCCGCCCGCGTTGGCGTGCAACGTCTTCTCCTTCGAGGCGAAGGCATCGAACAAGGCAAGACCGGATCGACGGTCGAGCAGCTCATCGTCCCACTGGAGCAGGAACTCGATCGGGACGGTGATCCGAGCCGCCGCCTCGATCAGGGATTCATGGCCCAGGCAGCCGAAGACCGCCGCGGTGATTCTGGGTTCGACGGCCGTCAACGGCACCCCGATCCCGGTGCCCTGCATGATGCCCCAGAACCCGACCCGCCCGTCGGCGCCGATCTGCGGCAGTACCTGCAGGGCGTCCAGCGTCACCTGCCATTCCGGCACGGCGCGCTCGGCCAGGTAGGTGTGCAATTCGACGATGATAGGGCCGATCGGCTCGCCCGCAGCCTGAGCACGCCGGAGGACTGCGATCCGCTGCTCGTCCTCCGTCGTTCGCGGCCGGTCGCCGTGCCCGGGTGCGTCGATGGCGGCGGCGTGGAAACCGTAGCCGGTCACGAAGTGGTGCGCCCGGCCCACGATGCCCGGCGCCCTCTTATGCTGGCCGCCGCTGTGCGCCATGAGCACCAAGGGTGCGGGGCCGGAGCCGGATGGGGGCGAGAAGAGCACGCCGGGTACCTCACCCACAGTGAAGTCGCGTTCGATGACACCGTTCAACGATGTCTCCGCAGTGAAATTCACAGAATGCATAGGTATTGCCTTTCGGGATTGCCGTGTTCGCGGCGCTCCCGGCGACACCTACGTCAATCGCCCAACCGTGAAGAAGATGTGGAGCACCCACTGGATACAGCGTTGATGGGTCTCACCTCCTCGGGCAGTGTCACGGACTCCGGGACGCTACCAGCCGGGCGGCACGGCGGCCAACCTTTATAGCGCCTGCGGTGGCTTCAACCACTGATGTCGCTCCAGTGCGGCGTCGTTCCAGTAGCGGGCGAGTCAGGTCACCATTGTGCGCAACAGATCTCCGATCTCGTGGACGGCCGATCGGTGTCTGCGGTGTGCGGAAGATGGTCTTTCGGCCCCACTCGAGGTGACGATCAGCCGCACCGAAGCCCGCCACACCGGTCATACGCTTCGGGGGTGCCCGCCGGGGCACGCCACGATCAGGGACAAGGAGAATTCCATGGGCCAGCAGCAATTCGACGATCCGCATCATGTCGCCACCGCCAAGGTTGTCGTCGGCGTGGATGGTTCGGCGGGTTCGTGGACAGCCCTACGGTGGGCAGCGGAATTCGCCGCCGACCGCGGGCGCGAACTCGAGATCGTGCACGGGCTGGACCTGGTCGGTACCAGCTGGATACTCGGCGACTACGAGGTGCTGGTCCCGTCGATTGTCGACGCAGTCCGCGAGCAGGGAAACCAAATGCTCACCCGCGCAGAGGATGTCGCGCTGTCGATCGCACCCGGCCTGCGTGTCTCGAGGCGTACGTCCACCGACACCGGCAGGCAGCTGCTGATCGACCACAGCGCCGAGGCCTACGCGGTCGTGCTCGGCGCGACCGGCGACACCGGGACATTGACGCACCTGGGCTCCACTTTGCTGGCTGTGACCGCACACGCCGAGGGCACGGTGATCGTCGTGCGCGCAGACTCCGCCACACCGGAAACGGTCCATCGTTCTGGCCCGGTGGTGGTCGGTGTGGACGGCAGCCCGGTCGGGGAATCCGCCATCGCGGCCGCTTTCGCAGAGGCCGCCGCCCGTGATGCGGAGTTGGTCGCCGTGCACGTCTGGAGCGATTGGGATTCCAGCCGGTTCGCCGGCGAACTCGGCCGACTCGACGCGGTCCGCGAGGACATCGAGCGTGCGATCCTTGCCGAACGGCTGGCGGGCTGGCAGGAGAAGTTCCCCGGCGTGCGCGTCACCCGTAAGGTGGAGATGGCGGCCCCCGGTCCGCATCTGCTGTCGTGGTCGAAGGATGCGCAGTTGCTCGTCGTGGGCAGCCGCGGACGCGGCGGTTTCGCGGGCATGCTCCTCGGCTCCACTGCCAACAACCTCGTTCAGCATGCCTCCTGCCCCGTCATGGTCGTTCATCCCGCCTCGGCCGGCGACTGACGAGAAGCGTTCATCCAGAACCATCGGATCTCACACTCGTCGTTTCGCACGCCGTGCGGGTTCACGGTGAACCCGCTGTCGGCACTGTCCCCCGGAAATCTGTCCAGCGGCGAGCCGCGATATCGTCCGCGGCGGAGCCTCTCGCCTGGTGAGGAACAGTCGTCCCCACAACAGTGGTTATGCTGTTTGCTAAACTCTGCAAACAACGTGCGATCGTGGGTGCCGAGATGCCGTCGGTAGGACTGGAAGGATTGGTCGTCGATGCCGGGACTGCAGCGCCCGCTCTATCAGATGAAGGCCGACTTCTTCAAAACACTCGGGCATCCCGTGCGGGTGCGGGTGCTCGAACTGCTCAGCCAGCGTGAGCACGCCGTTTCGGAGATGCTGGCCGAGATCGAGATCGAGGCGGCCAACCTGTCTCAGCAGTTGTCGATCTTGCGACGCGCCGGCCTGGTGACAGCTCGCCGCGAAGGGCTGTCGGTGACCTACGAGTTGACAACCCCCGAGATTGCCGAGCTACTGGCCGTCGCACGGGCCATACTCACCGGCGTCGTCGCCGGCCAGGTCGAAGCTCTCCAATGACCGCCTGACCGTGGCCATGGGAGGGCGATGCTCGACACTGATTGCATATTTTCTAAACTAGACACCTAGCAGCTTTCGAAGGAGTGATATATCGTGACCCGTCACCTGAACGCGACCGCGCAGGCGCCGACCGACCATGAGGGCATCCTGGCGTGGGTCGCCGAAGTCGCGGAGTTGACCGCACCTGATCACATCGTGTTCTGCGACGGCTCCCGGGCGGAATGGGATCGGCTCACCGGATTGCTGGTGGAAAAGGGCACCTTTGTGCCGCTCGCGGCAAAGCCGAACTCATTCTGGTGCGCGTCGGATCCCGACGATGTGGCGCGAGTGGAGGATCGCACCTTCATCTGCTCGGAACATCGCGAGGACGCCGGCCCGACCAACAACTGGGTCGATCCACTGGACATGCGCACGGTGATGACCGAGCACTATCGCGGGGCCATGGCGGGACGGACGATGTATGTGATCGCGTTCTGCATGGGGCCGTTGGATGCCGAAGACCCGAAATACGGTGTGCAGTTGACCGATTCAGAGTACGTGGCGGTGACGATGCAGATCATGACCCGCTCCGGCGCGCTGGTGTGGGACAAGCTCACCGATGGGACAGGCTTCGTGAAGTGCCTGCACTCGGTCGGCGCGCCACTGCGAGAAGACGAGGCGGACGTGCCGTGGCCATGTGATGCGACCAAGTACATCTCACATTTTCCCGAGCGCCGGGAGATCTGGAGTTACGGCTCTGGGTACGGCGGCAACGCGCTGCTGGGCAAGAAGTGTTTCGCACTGCGCATCGCCTCGGTGCTCGGGCGTGAGGAGGAATGGCTGGCCGAGCACATGCTGATTCTCAAACTCACCTCGCCACAGGGAAAGGTCCACTACATCGCCGCCGCGTTCCCGTCCTCGTGCGGTAAGACCAACCTCGCGATGCTCGAACCAGCCCTCCTGGGCTGGAGAGCGGAGACGATCGGCGACGACATCGCGTGGATGCGGTTCGGAGCTGACGGCCGACTGTACGCGGTGAACCCGGAGGCTGGGTTCTTCGGTGTCGCTCCGGGAACCGGAGCGCAGACCAACCCGAACGCGATCGCCACGATCGATGCCGGAAATTCGATCTTCACCAACACCGCACGCACCGATGATGGTGACGTGTGGTGGGAGGGCTTGACCGACACTCCGCCCGCGCACCTGACCGACTGGCAGGGTCACGACTGGACCCCGGATGCGGAAAGCGCGGCCGCTCATCCTAATTCCCGCTATTGCACCCCGATCCAGCAGTGCCCGTCGGTCGCGGCGGAGTGGGACGACCCGGCTGGGGTGCCGATCTCCGCGATCTTCTTCGGCGGCCGGCGCAGCTCGACGGTGCCACTGGTGACCGAGACCTTCGACTGGGCACACGGGGTGTTCACCGCATCGGTGCTGTCGTCGGAGACCACTGCGGCGTCGACGGGAGCGGTGGGTGTGGTGCGTCGGGATCCGATGGCGATGCTGCCGTTCCTCGGCTACCACGTCGGCGATTATTTCGCGCACTGGCTGAGACTCGGCGCCGCCGCCGATCCCGCGAAGCTGCCGAAGATCTTCCAGGTCAATTGGTTCCGCCGCAGTGCCGACGGTACCTTCCTGTGGCCAGGATTCGGCGACAACGTGCGTGTCCTCGAGTGGGCCCTCGATCGCTTGGACGGTACCGCCGGTGCCGTGGAGACCCCGATCGGGTTTGTCCCAACTGCCGAGGCCCTGGACTTGACCGGCCTCTCGGAACGAGCCCGGGAACGGGTCACCGCGGCGCTGGCGGTCGAGATCGACGAATGGGTAGCCGAGACCGCATCGATCGATGAGTGGTACGCCACCATCGGCGGCAATCGGCTGCCCGACCAACTGCGTGCACAGCTGGCCGCGCTGAAGTTGCGTCTGGCCAGAGCACTGTGAACGCGCTCGCGCTACTGCCGCGCCGGTCGGACTGGAAACCCGCGCTCCGCTCGCCCGGCACAGACCTGGTGTCGGGTCTGATCGTCGCCTTGGTGGCGCTGCCCCTCGCGCTCGGCTTCGGAATCTCCTCCGGGCTGGGCGCGGCCGCTGGACTCTCCACCGCTGTGGTCGCGGGCGCGATCGCGGCGGTGTTCGGCGGATCCCGCTTCCAAGTGTCCGGGCCCACGGGCGCGATGACGGTGGTCCTGGTGCCGATCGTCGGCCGGCACGGCGCGAGCGGGGTGCTGACCGTGGGGCTGCTGGCCGGCCTTGTGCTGGTGGTACTGGCCTTCGCCGGGGTCGGGCGGGCTGTGCGCTACATGCCCGCACCGGTGATCGAAGGCTTCACCGCCGGCATCGCGGTTGTCATCGCGCTGCAACAGGTCCCGTCCGCGCTGCAGGTAGCGCACGCCGAGGGCGAGAAGGTGTGGCAGTCGGCATTCGACGCTGTGGGACAATACATTTCGCACCCGCATCATTTGGCGCTCGCGACCACGCTGACGGTGGCCGCGGTCGTCCTGGCCGGTGGGCGGTATCTGCCGAAACTGCCGTTCTCGTTGATCGCGGTGGCCACCGCAACCCTCGCAGCGCAGGTGCTCGATCTGGATCTGACCCCCATCGGAACCATTCCCTCCGAATTGCCCGCGCCCACACTCGGATTCGTACACTTCGATCAGTTGGGGTCGCTGGTCGCGCCGGCACTGGCAGTGGCGGCGCTGGCCGCACTCGAGTCTCTGTTGTCGGCGACCGCCGCCGATGCGATGGCCGTGGGAACCCGCCACAACCCCGACCGCGAACTGCTCGGGCAAGGCGTGGCGAACATCGCAGCTCCCCTGTTCGGCGGGGTGCCTGCCACTGGTGCGATCGCTCGCACCGCGGTCAACGTCCGTTCCGGTGCCCGCACGCGTCTGTCCGCGCTGACCCACGCCGTCGTGCTTGCCGCGATCATCTACCTCGCCGCACCCCTGGTGGCGAAGATCCCACTGGCAGCCTTGGCAGGTGTGCTCTTGGCGACGACCGTAAGGATGGTGGAGACCGCGTCGCTGGCCGCGATCGCCCGCGCCTCACGCGGGGATGCGGTCGTCATGGCGATCACCTTCGGCGTCACCGTCGCCCTGGACCTGGTGACCGCGGTCGCCGTCGGCGTCGGCATCGCCGTCGTGCTCGCTCTGCGGTCGGTGGCGAAAGAAGCCCGGCTCCAGCAAGTCCCTCTCGAGCATGACGACAGCGGCCACTTGGCCGAGGAAGACGACCTGCGGCACGACCACATAGTCGCCTATCGCATCGATGGCCCCGTGTTCTTCGCCGCCGCCCATCGGTTCCTGCTGGAACTGGCCGACGTTTCAGATGTACGCGTGGTCATCCTGCGCATGTCCGGAATCACCGCCTTGGACACCACCGGCGCACTCGTGCTGAAAGACGCCATCGGCAAACTCGAACAGCGCCACATCACCGTCCTGATGTCCGGTCTACGCCAAGACCATCGACGCCGCCTGGCCGCGATCGGCGCCCTGCCCGCAGACGGCGACGCGCACATCTTCGCCCACACACCCGAGGCGATCGCTCACGCCCGCGGATACACACGAAGCCCCGCCGGACAAAACATATGAGCCGGTCTGGCCTACGCCGACACTCGCGCAGCGCATCCCCGACATGCGCGGCGCGAGGCCGTCGGGATCGATGTCGGCGTAGGTGCTCGACGACCCCGGCGCGACGGCATCATCGCGCTGCCATCCGTCGACCCCATGCGGCCCGGGCGGCTACTTCGCCTGGATCTTTGCGATGCGAACACCGACGACGAGAGCGGTGACCGCCACGACGCCGATCACCGTCGCCAGCCGATTGACGTCGACAGCAGGCGTCCAGCGCACATGACCGTTCTTGACCACGAAGGCGCCGACCGGTTTGGCCCCCAGACCGAAACCGCCACCCGCCCCTTCCTGCCCCGAGTTGTCGGTGCCTTCACCGGAGCCGCGGCCACCGGAGATCGCGGCGGCCGCGATCACCGTGGTTCCGTCCCGCTCGACCGGCTCCGCATACACCCGCGTGACCGTCAAGGAGTCCTTCGCCGTGGCCAGTACATCCGCGACCTTCATCTGCCTGATCTCCGTCCGTCTTGCTGTCGAAACGCCCGCGCTCGGGCCACTTCAAGCTTCGAGAGAGGCTCAGGCCGGGCAAAGAGTCCTCCGACCCCCTCGCTGGGGCGCAATGGCATTCGTCGGTAGCGCGCTCTCCTCGAAGCGACCGTGGTCGAAAGTCCCTCGGCGCGAGGCGCTTCGGCACTGCTGCCACCGACGCCTTCTCCGTAACGTCGAGGTTCCGCAGGTAGGCCCTTGGAGGAGATCGAGATGCTGGCGCGAGTCGTCTATGAATCAATGTTCGGCAACACCGCCGCCATCGCCGGGGCGATCGCCGAGGGTCTGGGCGCATACGCCACAGTGGAGGTCATGGACGTCGCTACGGCCGCCCAAATGAGCGCGGTACAGGTGGATCTGCTGGTGGTCGGCGCGCCCACGCATGCCTTCGGACTGAGCAGACCACGCACCCGACGCGACGCCGCCGAGCGGACCACAGCAGCAGTAGCCGTCGATATCGGAGTCAGGGAATGGCTCGACGCGGCGTTCACCGTTCCGGCGGGCAGCAGAGCTGCGGCGTTCGGCACCAAAGCCGCAACTCCAGCGTGGCTGCCGGGGTCGGCCGCGCGCGGCGTGGCGAAACGGTTGCGCCGTTCGGGTTACGAACTCGCGGACGATCCGATGGATTTCCTCGTCACCGACGTGACCGGGCCACTGGCTGATGGCGAACTCGAGCGGGCACGCGCATGGGCGCAACGGCTGGCGTGCGCCGAACTCGACCGGGTCGCTCACCCCAGCTGATATCGAGAGCTGCACCGCATCCCATATCCGGGTCCGCCGCTCGACCGGTGCCGCCGGTGTAGGGATCGGAATCCCGTACGCCCGCTGCGGGGTGATGCGGCGGCCGAAGCCGTGGTGGCAGAGCCTCGATTCGTACACTTCAGGAGAACAGCATGACCGAGCGACGAAAGGGGCCATCCATGGTCAAGGTCTTTCTGGTCGATGACCATGAGATCGTCCGCCGCGGCGTCGCCGACCTCGTCGACCTCGAGCCGGACCTCAAGGTGATCGGCGAAGCGGGCAGCTACTCGCAAGCGCTGGCCCGGATCCCTGCCCTCCGCCCCGACGTCGCCGTGCTGGACATGCGGCTGCCCGATGGCAACGGCATCGAACTGTGCCGCGAACTGCTCTCGGCCGCCCCCGACCTGCGTTGCCTGATCCTCACCTCCTTCACCGACGAACAGGCCATGCTCAACGCCATCCTCGCCGGAGCCAGCGGATACGTGGTCAAGGACATCAAGGGTCTCGCGCTCATCGATGCCATCCGCGCCGTCGGCGCTGGTAACTCGCTGCTGGACAACCGTGCAGCCGCAGCGCTCATGGCGAAGCTGCGGTCGGAAGCGGAAGCCAAGACCGGACCGCTCGCCGGTCTCACCGACCAGGAGCGCACGTTGCTCGCCCTGCTGGGCGAAGGGCTCACCAATCGGCAGATCGCAAGCCGGATGTTCCTCGCGGAGAAGACTGTCAAGAACTACGTGTCACGACTGCTGGCCAAACTCGGCGTCGAACGCCGCACCCAAGCCGCAGTGCTGGCCACCAAATTGGAACAGCCGCGACAGCCGTCCTGAATCTGCGGTGCGGTCTCCCCCGATCGGCATGATGGCAGCCTTCGCCGACCAGGCGGCCCTCGCTCTGCAGTTGACCGACACCCAGCGCCGGATGCGCGAAGCGGTGAGCAACGTGGTGCGGCATGCGGCCGCGAGCACCGTAGCGGTCGAATTGCAGATCGAGGACGACGTCACGATCGAGGTGACGGACCCGCCCAGCCGCAGCCCATTTCCACCGAGACGAGGGAATAATCATGAGCGACAACGCATCCGGCCAGCCCTACCATGCCGCGCCGGGAGAAAGCCTCGCCGACCCGTACAACATTCCGGGCATCGTGCTGTTCATCACCGGAGTAGCGATCCTGGCGGCCACACTCACCACAGCTGGATCGGGATTCACCGGCTGGGTGACTCTCGGGGCCGCCGCCACCGTGTTGTGCTTCGCCGCCAGCGTCGCGGTGTTCTGGTTCGAGCACGAGCGCCTGCGTCGTCTCGCTCGACATCGCTCCCCGCTTCGGGCCGAGTCGCGGCCGAACCCGCAGGGCCGCACGTAACCGCAGCGCGGTACCGGCTTCACCGCCCACAGGCCATCATGGCGGTCGCCGACTTCCTGACCGGTCAGCCCATCAGGACCGTTCGCGGCGAAATACGGGACCTACGGCCCCTTCGGACACCGGCCCTCGACCCCTACCGTGACAATATGAACGAGCAACCGACCGGAGAAACCATCCAGCGAGCCGTCCTGCTCGCCGGCCGGGCGCCGTCGCTGCACAACAGCCAACCCTGGCATTGGACTTACGACGGTCACACCCTGCGTCTGTTCGCCGTGCCCGGACGCATGCTCCCAGCGACGGACAAATCGGGCAGGCAGTTGCTGATCAGCTGCGGTGTCGCTCTGGACCATCTGCGCGCCGCGATGGCCGCCGCGGGCTGGCGGATCCACCTCGCCCGCTTCCCCGACCCGAACCGCCGGGAACACCTGACCAACATCACGTTCGAACCGGCTCGAATCGTCACCGAAGGCGACCGTGCACGCGCTGACGCCATTCTGCGACGGCACACCGACCGGCTCCCGTTCCAGGCGCCTTCCGGATGGTCCGACTTCGAACAGGTGCTTCGGTCCACCTTCGAACCATCCGCAGTCACACTCGACGTGCTCCGCGACGACAGTCGTCCCGCCCTGGCCCGCGCCTCGGAGATGACCGCCGCCCTGCGCCGCTACGATGCGGGCTACCACGCCGAATTGTCATGGTGGACCGGGCACGTCGTCGCCGAGGCAGGGGTACCGAAAGAGGTCCTGGTCTCGCCGGAGGAGCGGCAGCGAGTCGGTGTGGCCCGCACGTTCCCCGCCACCCCCACCGGCGACCGGCGCGGCCAGATCACCGACGACCATTCGGTCATTCTCGTTCTGTCGACCAGCAGCGACGCACCCGATGACATGGTGCGTTGCGGAGAGGTCCTGTCCACTGTGTTGCTGGAGTGCACACTCGCGGGCTATGCCACATGTCCACTGACGCATCTCACCGAAACGCCACAAAGCCGAGCGGTCGTGCGTGAGCTGATCCGCCATCCAGCTCTGCCGCAGGTCCTGATCCGGGTCGGCATCGCGCCCGAACCGGAACAGGACATGCCGGCGACACCGCGTCGGCCGCTTCACGAGATCCTGGATATGCCGGAATCCGTGCGCCCGGCTCGGTGACCTCGCAGCCGAGTCGCTGGGCACGTGAACGTTGCCGGTGTTCGGTTCATCGCCTGCCGCTGTACAACCGGCACCACCCCTCATCCCCGAACGCTCACGTCGACCCAGGAGTCGGAACTCATGAGAACAGTCGCGATTGGCGCAGCCAGCGCATCGGCCCTCGCCGGGCTCGCGATAACCTATCGGGCCTTCTGGCGCACCAGATGCTTGACCTGGGGTGCCGCAGCGGAGGAGATTGCCCGAGTCATGCCAGGCGACGAACTACTGGTCGACCCCGACATCGTCACGACGCGGGCGATCACGATCGGCACCGCCGCGGACGCGATCTGGCCGTGGCTGGTTCAGCTGGGACCGGGCCGTGGCGGCGCGTACACCTACGATTGGCTCGAGAACATGCTCGGTCTCGACATGCATAGCGCCGAGCAGATCCTGCCACAGTTCCAAAACCTTGCCATCGGTGATGATCTCGCCCTCGGCAAGTCGGGCCCGCGTATGCGAGTCGCGGCTTTGGAACCCGAACACGCATTGGTCTTCGCTTCCGATGACGGCCACTGGGTCTGGGCATTCGGGCTATACCCGATAGATGGAGCCACCCGGCTGGTGAGTCGCAACCGCATCGCGCTCACCGGCTCCTCGAAGCTGACCCGCGGGTTCTACCAACTCGTTATGGAACCGGGGAGTCTGCTAATGGAGCGCAAAATGCTGCTGGGCATCAAACAGCGCGCCGAGCGGCTGTCACCTGGACGCTCACTCGCAGGGAGCAACGGCACTGCTAAGTCTGCTTCCCGCGGGACGCCGCTCACCGGCGCGGGCTGAGCAAGACCAAAGGGATCTGGCGGGTGGTCCGCTTCTGGTAGGTCTGGTACCCCGGGTACGCTGCGACGACCTCTGGCCACCGCCGGTCGCGTTCCTGCGGGGGGAGCACGCGAGCAGTCATCGGTTGCTTCGCGCCGTGCTGGAACGACACCTCGACCGCGGGATCGGCACACAGGTTGTTGAACCAATCCGGGGAGATGTCGTCTCCGCCCCGCGAAGCGACGATCAGATAACTGTCGCCCGCCACGACGGGAACGGTGAGGATCACGATGCGCGGCAACCCTGTTCGCCGTCCGGTCGTGGTGAGAGCCAGGGTGGGCATCTTCTTGAATCGAGTGCCGGCACGGCCGCCGCTGATGTCGAGCAGCTTGCGGTGCGCGGTGGTCACGGTCTTGAGGTACAGATCGGTGGCCGCGCGAAAGCGGCGGGTATTCGGCATCGGGGTACTCCTCGGTCGGTCCGGATCGTCGGGAACGATGGTCCGGGTCCGACTTGTGAGCGACCAGTGAAGCGTCAGCGCTCGAGGCGTTCGGCCGCGGCCGCGATCCAAGTGGGGTTGCCGCAGCGTTGGGCGACGTGGAGCGCGGCCCGGTAGTGCGCGGCGGCGAGTTCGGCATCGCCGCGCCGGGCCGCCAGGTCACCGAGAACGGTGTCGACCGGACCGACCGCGTAGGAACCGGTGTCGGCGCCACCGAGCCGGTCACGGTAGGGAAGCAGATCGCGGTAGAGCGCGGCGGCCTCGGTGGGCGTGCCCAGTGTCGCGACCGCCATGCCGCGCAGTGTGAGGAACAGCGATCGGAACACGTCGTCGCGGATCGGCCGGGCCCGGCGCCGGATCCGCGCCGCTTCCGCCCGATCGCCGGCCGAGAGCAGGGCCAGCACCAGGAAATCCACCATGGCGTCGACGGTCGCGGGGACGGCGCTCTCGGCGAATGCACCGGCCATCTCGGCCAGTTCACCGGCGCGGCCCTGGTGCAGCCGCACTACGAACAGCGCCATGGCCAGGATTCCGCCCGCATTGAAAATGCCCGCGCGGGTCAGCAGTTCGTTGGCTCGCAGATAGTGCTGCTCGGCCGTGTCGGGATCACCGGTCATGAGCGCCACCAGCCCGCACGCCATCGCGTTCGCCACCTGCGCCTGCCGCCACTGATAGCGGTCTGCCAGCGCGGTGGCCGCCTGGAGATGCTCGCGGACGGCGGCGATGTCAGCCGCGGACGCGGCGGCCTGAACCGCGACCGTGTGGCCGAGGAGCAGGTAATCGCTCCGGTCGGTGCGTCGCCCGACCTCGATCAACTCGGCTCCGAGCGGGCCGCGCTCCGGCGAGTCGTACAGCGAGGCCTGCGCTTGCAGCGCGGGAGCGAGCAGGGCGTCGTCGCCGAGCTCGCGGGCCAAAGTTTCGGCCTCCGCGGCGGCCACCGCCGCGCGTTCGCCGGCCTCGCCGCCGATCTCGTCGACAAGCGTCACCAGCAGTCGGCACCGGTCGGCGGGAGCGAGGCCGGGGGAACGCAGTGCGTCCTCTATCCAACCGACGACCCGGTGCTCGACCACGCCGTACTGTCGATTCATCCACGGGGTGGGTGTGTCCCACGCGGTGAACGCCCGTACCAGCAGATCGACTCGGCCGGCCTCCTCCGCCAGCGCCGCGGCCCGGTGCCGAGCGGTTCGAGCGGCGAGCCCGGCGCCACCGGCGAGATGACTGCGACCCGCCCGGCACAGCATCGCGACCCGTTCCTCGACGATGTCGGCGCCGGTGTGACGCTCGAGCGCGGCGGCCGCGCGTTCATACCCGGCCGCGGCGACGTCGTGGGCGTAGCGCCGCTCGGCCCGTTCGGCTGCCGCCACGGCGTAGTCGGCGGCTCGTCGTGCCGTCTCCGGGTTCACCGACTCGCCGTAGTGATGGGCCAAAGCCGCGAGATCGCCAGGATCGATCTCCTCGATCGCGGCGGCGACCCGCCGATGCCATCGGTCACGGCGGATCCGGGAGAGGTCGCCGAGCAGCGTATCCCGAACCAAAACGTGCGTGAAACGCGCTCGGCCGCTGGCCGGTTCGTCCAGGAGCCCGGAGAGCACCCCCGCTTCCACCGCGTCGAGCACGTCGTCCTCGGGCACCTCGGCCGCGCGCACCAGCACCGCGACATCGAACTCCCGGCCGATCACCGCGGCCAGACGCAGCAGCGCCACCCCGGTCTCGGGAAGCCGGGAAAGCCTGCGGCGCAGTACGTCCCGCACACCCTCCGGAACGTCCGACGCGGCGACCAGCTCGCCCTCGCTCTGCAGCAGACGTGCGACCTCGATGAGATAGAACGGATTCCCGCCGGTGCGCTCGTGCAACGTCCGGACCACAGCGGCCGCCGGTGTGCTGCCGGTCAGGGCGGTGATCAGGCGACCGCTGTCCTCGACGCCGAGGCCGCGCAGGCGAACCCGGGCGCGTACGGTGGTGGCAAGGGCCGCGAGCGCGTCTGCCAACGCAGGCGGCACCTCGTCGGGGCGGTAGCCGATCACGACGAGCCCGGGTACCTGCGTCGCCACCGCGGTGAGCAGCGCCGCTGTCTCGGTGTCGCCCCGATGTACGTCATCGAGCAGGATCGCCAACGGGGCGACGGCGGCGACGGCGCTCAGGTAGCCGCACACCGCCCGATGTAGCAGGAAACGGCCATGGTCGCGGTCGGCGTCCTGTGCACCGGCGCCGTCGGTGAGCAGCGGCGCCAGGGCGGGCGCGAAGCCGCCGGGATCGTGCTCGCGGGCCAGGGCGCGCAGGATCTCGACCCATGGCCAAGCCGACGGAGCGGCGTCGTCCTCCGGGCAGCGTCCGATCACCACCCGGTGCCCGTTCGCGCGCAAGGCCGCGCCGAAGTGCTGCAGCAGAGTCGATTTCCCACTGCCGGCTTCACCCGCCACAGTCGCCGACCGAGGGTCGGCACCGGCGGCCGCGTCGCGCAGCGCGGCGAGTTCTCCGGTTCGGCCGAACAATCCCGGATTCGGCTCGGCCTGCGGGGCGCTCGCGGCCGCTGCGGATGTGGACGGTGTCTGCGGGAGTGGAATCGCCCGCTCGCGCAGCGGGATTCGTTGCGCGAGGATGTCCGCCTCCAGCCGGGTCAAAGCCGGACCCGGATCTATGCCGAGTTCGTCCGCGAGAACGTTGCGGGCCTGGCGCAGGGCGCTCAGCGCGTCGGCTTGGCGGCCCGCCCGATATCGAGCCAGCGCTGTCAGTCGCCACGCCTCTTCCCGCAGCGGGTGCTCCTTACTCAAGACCTCGGCCTCGGCAGCGGCGAGCGCCGGCTCGTCGAGCTCGAGCAGGGCGGCCGCGAGTTGCTCGCGGGCGCCCAGCCGTAATTCCTCCAGCCGCGCCGCTTCCGCGGTCGCCCACGGCTCCGCCGCGTAGGCGGCGTAGGCGGGGCCCTGCCAGCGGGCGAGCGCGCGTTCCAGCGTGCGCCGTCGCTCGCGCGGATCGCCCTGCTGCCCAGCGGCGTCGAGTTCCGCGCCGAAGTGCCACGCGTCCACGTCCTCGGTGGCGAATCGGACCGCGTAGCCGGGGGTCCGGCTGATCAGAACGGTGGCGGGTGTGCGCGGTGCCCGCTGCGGCTCCAGCAACCGCCGCAGGTTGGAGACGTAGGCTTGCAGTGCGCCGAGTGCCCGCGGCGGCGGTTCACCCCGCCACAGGTCATCGATGAGGCGATCGACCGGCACGACCTCGCCCCGTGCTACCAGCAGCCGCGCCAGCACGCCACGTTGCCGCGGACCGCCGAGATCGAGTTCGCCCCGCTCGTCCGCCGCGGTCAGCGCGCCGAGCACCCGGATCCGAACCATGACGCGCCAAGTCTAAGACCGACCCCCATGCAGTGCCTTACAAGTGGGCTGCAAGCGGCGGGCCGCACAGTCGTCGCGGTACACCGCCGCGACAGGAGCACCGCATGAACACCGCCCGCACCGCGCCCAGCCGCCCCGACACCTACGACATGGTCGTCCTGCACAACGCCTTCCGCAGACACTTCAGCGCTCTGCCCGGCCTCGTCGCTGCGGTGGCGCCCGGAGACGTCGAGCGCGCCCGGCGCCTGATCACCTTCCTCGGCGAACTCGGCGACGGCCTGCACCACCATCACACCGGCGAGGACGAGCTCATGTGGCCGATCCTGCTCGAGCGCGCCTCCGCGGACGCCGCTCTGGTGCTGCGCATGGAGGAACAGCACGAGCGGATCGCCGAACTCACCGAGCGCGCCCACCGCGACGGGACCGAGTTCGCCACCGCCGCCGACCCGTCGGTTCGGGACCGGCTCGCGGCCACGCTGCGGGCGCTGTCCGATACCCTCGACGAGCACATGGCCGAGGAGGAGCGGCACATCCTGCCCGTGGTCGAGAACGTCATGACCGCGCTCGAATGGCAGGCTCTCGGCGAACGCGGACGCGAGCACATGCCGAAGGACCGCCAGCTGGTCTTCCTCGGCTTCATTCTGCAGGGCGTCTCCGACGACGACCGCCGGAAAATTCTCGCCGAGATGCCACTTCCCGCCCGGCTCGCGTGGCGTCTACTCGGCCGCCGCGTCTTCGCCAAGGAATACCGCGAGATCTACCACGCCGATCCGGAGTGGTGACCGCGAAACGACAATCGAAGTCGCTGCACCTCGTCGCGGAAATGCCCAGCCGCCGAGATTCGGCGCATTCGCATGCCGCACACAGTGTCATGAGTGACAGAAATGGTGCTTCGTCACCTGGGCAGTGTAGGGAAATCCACTCTGCGGTCTGATCTTTTGAGAGATGATCAGTGGTGCGACACGGTCGGTCACGTGCGCGTTGACTGAGCACCGACGTAATCGTGTTCCGGAATGCGGGGAGGGAAAGAATGTTCGCTCGGCGAATGATGGTCGTGGGTGGGGCGGCGCTCGCGTTATCGGCATGCGCCACGTCGATACCCGACCCGCAAGCGGGCACTGCGACGACGACCCAACTGTTGTCCGGAACCGATGCCCCGCCGGGTGATGAAGCGCCGGGGCGACCAGGCAAAACCGATGCCGGTAAGGCGGCCGGGGCGCCCTTCCGGATTCCGGCGTTCACCGAACTCCAGGGCGCACCAATCGTCGCGGTCAAAGAGTTGGCAGTGCAGCGCATAGCCGCGGCGTGCGGCGGCTGCGCGAGCGTTGCCGTTGCACAGGACAAGGCCGACACCTACCGCAGCATTTGCCAGTACTCCGGATTCTCCGGCGCGAAGCAGGATTCGACCCCGACCGGAGAGTCGGTGAACGGGTCGTTGATTCTGATGTCCGGCTCGACACTGACGCTGCTCACGGGAACACTGTCCCCGCAGAAACTTCCCTGCGGCACAGAAGGCTTCGAACCGAAGACATCCGACACCACCTCCCCCACGAGAACCGTCTCCCCTACCGGAGCCGACTCGACCACCCGAACCCAAACGCCCACCGAGACGGCGACGAGCAAGCCACGTGTCACCACCACCAGATGAGCAGGCGTCGACACCCGCAACGGGTTCGGCGTTCGACGGGTTCGGTCACGTCGCACGATCCATCGGGCAACTGGTCGCGCCGACTACGTTGCTCACCGCCGTCCTGTTCTACTTCGGATGGGCGCATGTCTACTGGTACTTCAACTACTTCGGTGTCGACTCGACGACGCTGAATCCGAGCATCCGTGAGTACCTGATGCGCACCGTCGACGCACTGTTCGTGCCGCTGACACTCGTCGGTCTCATCGGTATGGCGGTGCTGTGGGGATACGTCGCGCTTCCGGATTCGATCCGCACCCGTCGACCGGGGCGGTGGGCCACCGCCGCGATCGTGCTGATCGCCGGGGCGGTCCTCGTCAACGGGCTGTCCCGGATATACGTAGTGACCCCGATCAACAAGGGTTTGTGCGTGGCACCGGTGTCGATCATCGCTGGGGTGCTGGTGTTCTGGCTGCTGGTCGTGCTGCGTCGTAAGCGTCTGCGTGAAAGCCTGCCTGCGACAGCGCCGCCACCGTCGCAGGCGGCAGCGGTCGCGGAGTGGGTGATCCTGTTTCTCATGGTCGGCATCAATTTGTTCTGGATCGCCACCGATTACTCGGTCGCGGTCGGTCAGACCCGAGCTCGGGAATGGGCCGCGCAACTGCCCACCAGTTCCCAAGTCATCATCTACAGCGAAAAGGAATTGCACCTTTCCGGGCCGGATGTCCGAACGACGCCCTGCGACCCCGACCCCGACACTGGATCCGCCTACCGGTTCCGCTACGACGGGCTGGCGCCACTGAGCCGCATCGGTGACCACTACGTCCTGGTCCCCCGGACCTGGAGGCCCGGGCACGGCGCGGCCATCGTCCTGCCCGCGCAGAGCCCGGGCGCGATCCGGTTCGAGTTCCGCCTGGCGGGCGACACGGTACCGGCCAAATGCTGAATATGAGGCTGCGGTCGAGGGGAGGGTGGATCGCGGCGGGGGTTGTCGTGGTGGTGGCGGTGGGCGTGGCGGTTTGGGTGTGGTGGCCGGCTCAACGTTCGAACCGGGACATGTGGGGCTGGGCGGCGCAAACCGAGCTGCCGATGCCGGTTTCGGGGCCGAGTGGCATCGCGGTCTCCGCGAGCGGAGACGTCTACGTGTCCGAGAACGAGGGCATCCAGCGGCTGCCCTCCGGGCGATACACTCCGGAGCGCATCGGTCTGCCGGATCTGCACTGGCCCTCGGGTTTCGCCATCGGACAGGACGCTCAGCTCTATGTCTGCGACTATCAGCACGGTCAGGTGCTTAAGGTGGCGGCCGACACGAAAAATGTCGCGCTGTTGCCGCTAGTGGGGTTCGGCGCGGCCGACCTGAATAGTTCCGAACGTGCGAACGGAGCCGGCGTCGCGGTCGACCGTACGGGGAATGTGTACATCACCGACCCGGACAACGCCCGAATCCTGAAGTTCCCGGCAGGCTCCAGTACGCAGGTTGTGCTGTTGACGGTCGATCACCTCGGTGCGCCGATCACGGTTTCCGACGCCGGCGAGTTGGTGGTGACGAGCACCGCCCCGGTCAATCGACTGCTGCGTATCCCGCCGGGTTCGGTGACGCCCACCGAAACTCCGCTGCCTGCCGGCGAAGCGGTCGCCGCGCTCGCCTTCGATCACGACGGAGCGCTGCTGCTGGCCGACAACGCCTGGATTCCGGACCCGGCCAGTACGACGGGTGCGTCCACGCGAGACGGGAGATTGTGGCGGATTCCGGCCGGATCGACGACGCCGATTCGGTTGCCGTACGGCGAACTCGGCGCGATCAGCGGGATCACCGTCGATCCGCACGGCGAGATCCTCATCACCGACGAAAGCGGGGGCCGAGCGGTACGGCTGACGCGCAAGCCGTGAACGTCACGGGCAGGTCCGGCGGTATTCGATCGTCGGGATGTATTGCTGCCAGCCAGCGGGATCGAGTCCCGTACCCACTGTCGCGCAGGCGATTTCGACGGTCCGTCAACGTAATTCGTTCAGCGCGCTCAAGTCCCAGATGACCGCTGGGCCGTCGCTGTACACCGCGACCAGTGTGTCACCGTCGGTGCTCAATTGAGCACCGGCCACCGCATCGGCCCTGGCGTCGATCGGGTCGCCGACTTGTACTGGACGTGCTGGATCAGTGATATCCCACAGGAGGATCCTTCCATCCAACCCCAGTTCCGCGAGCAGGCGGCCGGTCTGATCGAAGATCACGTCGACATCGCCGCCCATGGTGTCCCGCAGCGGGTCGCCGAGCCGACGCGGATGTGCGAGATCCTTCATGTCCCAGAGCTGTATGGTCTTGTCCGTGCTGCTCGTGACCAGGACTCGTGCGGCGGGCGAGTATGCGAGCCTACCGACCATCACTCTGGTGGGTGCCATGCCGGCCAACGACGGTTCATCGGGATTCGTGAGGTCCCATAACGCGGCATTCCCGCCGTTCCAGCCGAGGGCGAGTAGGCGGCCATCGGTAAATGTCAGTCCTGTTATCTGACGGTCGCGCAAGCCGCGTCCGATCCGGCGCGGCGTTTCCCGCTTGCTGATGTCCCACACCAGTGAGTTCTTGTCGGAGCCCGCGGCGAGGCGATTGCCGTCAGGTGTGAACACGATCGCCCGCACGATTCCGCCGAGCCCGGTCAGAGGTGGTCCGAGACGACGAGGATGGGCGCGATCGCTGATGTCCCACAGCGATACCGTCCGGTCCGGCCCGCCTGTGGCCACCGTCTTGCCGTCAGCGGACAAGGCGACCGCCGACAGTCGGTGATCGTTCCTCGAGAAATCGACGTGCTCGGCATTCCAGGTGGCGAGTCGGAGCGGGACTCGCGAGTTCGAGATATCCCAGAGGTCGACGTTGCCGTTGGCGCCGCCGATCGCCATCAAGTCACCGACCGTGGTGACACAGCAGGGTGGCCTCTTCCTATCGAAACTTCCGTACAACGACGGACCGGCAGGCTTGGGCTGAACGCGAAATTCGCTGTCCCACAGCGTGACGCGACCATCCCGAGCACCGGTGGCGACTCGGCCGGTGCTGGCGACCCCTACGGCGCTGACATCGCTCGGCTGGCCGACCCACGCCCCGCTCCACTGTCGCGGGTTTGCTGGATCGTCGAGATCGTAAAGGTATGCCGCGTTGCCATACGCTACGGCGAGTCGACCCGTCGCCGGTGCGAATGCGAAATGGCGGGTCGCTCGCATAGTCGCACCCAGCTGTTGCGGGCGGGTGGGATCGCCCACGTCCCAGCGGGTGAGCCCGGCGAAGTCCAGATAAACCGCCAAGATTCCCCCGCGTGGTGAGAAGGCAAGTGCGTCGGGGCCGAGTGGCGATCGTCCGGGCAATTGGACTTCGATTCTCCCGATCTGGTGTGGTGTGCCGAGATCCGAAACGTCCCACAGCACGACACCTCCGGGAACACCGGTGGCGAGTGTCCGCCGATCGGGCGAAATCGCGACCGCATCGGCGTGTTGCTCCGGGGGTGCCAGCGGCACCGTTCGCGGCGGACCAGTGAAGTCCCACAGCCGCGTTGGCTGGGTCCAGCCGAAAGTGACCCCGAAGGCCCCACCGGAGTCCAGCACCATTTGCGTCTTCTCATCGATGTCCGGCAGCAGGCGTTTGCCGACCAGCCGATGGCTCGGATCGCTGACATCCCACTCCAGCACGCCTTCCAGGCCGTTTCCGTCGAAGGTGTGATCGTGCGAGACCATACCGAGTCTGGCGTTCCTGGCATCGATATCGATCCCCGCACCGGTCAGTAGTCGGCGTCCGTCCGGTGAAAACACAGGCTCCGCGAGGGTACTCGGGCCGGTCAACGGATCGCCGTACCGGCGCGGTCCGCGCGGATCTGTGAGATCCCACAGCGCGATGACGCCGTCATAGGTCTGTACCGCGAGCATGTGACCGTCCGGGGAGAACACGGTATGGCTCACCTCTCGTCCGTTGCCGTCGAGCGTTCCGCCGTAGTAGGTGGTGGCGAGCCAGTCCACAAGCCAGTTGCGGGTTTCGACACTTGGGTGAATAGTGTCGGCCGCCAGCGCGAGACGGATCGAGGTGCGCGGTTCGGCTTGAAACAGGCCTTGCGCATCCGTGAGCAGCGCGCGTGCGACAGTTGTGCGTTGCTGGTCGACAGCCTTGCGCTGCTGGATCACCGCGATTGTCGCGGCGACCAGCGCCGCGACGAGCAGAGTGGACAGCACGGCCGTCGCGCGCCCACGCCGGAAGCGATCTCTGCGATAGCTACGCTCGAGAAATTCCTTCGCGCTGGAGCTGAGGTCGACACGGTTGGTCGCCAGTCGACGTAGGCGCGGTGGCCACGTGCGCAGATTCGGCCTCCGTTGGACGCGCATGCGTGCGCCGGTGTCGTCCATCGCCGACTCCAGTCGTCCACGCTCCCAGAGCCTGGTCGCCGCGCGGTCCTGCTTCCAGTCAGCGGCGGCTTCCTCGATCGCGCGGCGGGCGCGCAGCGCCTTGCCCTCCTTCTCGATCGCGTCTCGCAGTAGCGGCCAGTGTTGCAGAAACGCTTCGTGTGCCGCCGAGACGACGATTCGTCTGTCTTCTTCATCGATGGTGAGCAGTCGTTGCGTGACGAACGCGTCGACGACCGTGGCGTCGGTTTCGGTCAGCTCGTCGCGCGGTATCCGGGCGCGGGTGGGCACGCCCCGTTCGTCGACGGTCACCAGGCGCAGCATCACGTCGATGATCTGGTTGTCGGTGAGGGTGGTGGCCGCGCGGGCTTCCGCCAGCGCCACTTCGGCCTGACGTACCAGCGCGCCTCGTACACCGCCGGTTTCGTCGTAGCGTTGTAATGAGAGCGTCCCACCGCGGTGCACACCGTCGGCCAGTCGCTCCAGTGCGAATGCCAGCAAGGGCAGCGCCTCACCGCTGTCGGTGTCGGCGAGCAGCTCGGTGACGAGGCCGTCGTCGATGCGGAAACCGGCCACCCGCGCAGGTCGTTCGATGACCTCGCGAAGTCCGCCTTTCCGCAGTGGGCGCAAAGGATACGTTTCGGTCGACAATGAGCTCATCGCAGGATCGACGATCATTTGGTCGAGGAATTCCGTCCGCAAGGTGGCCAGCACTTGCACGGGCCCGCCGATCGCCGGGGCGAGCAGTTCGGTGAACTCCGCGCGCTGCGCGGGCTCGGCGCGTCGGAACAATTCCTCGAATTGGTCGACCACCAACAGCAGTTTGCGCCGGCGGCTCGACTCGTCCGCGATCAATATCTCATCCGAGACTTCTCGCAAGCCGTCTTTCGCCAGGCGGTCGCGCACCGATGACAGTTGCCAGTCGAGTCCGGTCCGTCGTCTGGCGATCGCCAGCGTCCGGGCAAGCGCACCCACAGGGTCCACGCCGGGCGTCATCGGTTCCATTGGCAGCCAGTAATTTTCCTCCGCGATCAACGGGATGACACCGGCGCGCACCAGGGAGGATTTGCCGCATCCTGATGGTCCGATGACCAGCAAGACCGAGGGGGTGGATCGGAAGGCGGGGGCGCGCAATCGCTCAGCGATCGCGCTCGCCTCCCGTGCGCGCCCGAAGAAGACCCGGTGCTGGGCGGTCTCGAACGACGCCAAGCCGGGGTACGGCGACTGGTCGTCCGGCCAGCCCGATCCTCCGCCCGCGTCCAGCGCGCGCAACGATCGCGCCAGTCCAGCCCGCGCCGCGTCGGCATCGGCCACGGCGTCGGGCTGCTGGATCGATTTCAGCAGCGGATGTGTCGCGCCCGCCGCCGCACGCACTGGAAGCAATCTGCTGCCGAGGGTTTTCGCGATGCCGATTTCGATTGCGCACCAGGTAGATCGAAGGTAGGTCGGGGTGATGACGCAGACCACCGCGTCGGCCCATCGCAAACGCTCGTAGAGCCGCTGCTCCCATTCCTCCCCTGCGGCAAGGCCGTCGACCGGATGCTGGTCCAGGAACACCTCGTGCCGCTCCGCGACCAGCCAACCGTGGATCTCGTCGGCCCACGCCCGGTCTGTGCCGGCGTGGCTGATGAATACCCGGGCCACCACTCCTCCAGCGATCGCCATACCGTCGTCCCGGTGAAAGCCGGACGCAGACACAAAGCCGAGTGCCGGAACAACGCTACCGGTCCAGCTGAGCCGCACAGCGGTTTTACCGGTTCGTCACCGGATCCGATCAGCGCACCCTTCGGACCCGCGACAAGAGCGAAGCGAGTCGACCTCCCTCATACGAAACCGGGCGGCGGGCTGAATCCGCCGAACTCCTGCTCGATCAACTCTGCGAACCGCAACGTGGTGTGGTCTTCGAGATAGGGGCCGATGATCTGCATGCCGTAGGGCAGCCCCTCGGGCGAGCGCCCGATCGGCGTCGCGGTAGACGGTAACCCGAGCAGTGTCGCGATACTCGCCCACACCAGGTGGTAGTTATACGGGTGTGTAGTGCCGTCGATATCGATAGTGCGAGTGTCCATGTCCGAATGGTCATGCGGGAAGGCAGGCGTCGGCGTGATCGGGCACAGCACCACGTCGAATTCGTCGAACAGGCGTCGCCACTGGTCGGCCAGGACCATACGGACACGGTCCGCCCTGATCCAGTCGCCGTGGCCGGCCACGAACGCGCGGCGGATGACATCCTCCGGACGGTCGGAGTTCGGCGGAATGTCGGCAACGGCGGCTTGGAGCGCTCGGTAGGTATCGACCGGCGCATCCGCGCCGAACTGCGACATCAGCAGTGTCAGATAGGTGTTCGCCGTCAATGTGAGGTCGGGCAGCAGCGCGCTGTGCCGGGCGACCGCGGCACCAGCCTTTTCGAGCCCTCGAGCGATCCGGTCGAACCCGTCGCGGATGACGGTCGACGTCGGCAACAACGGATGAGTGTCGATGACCAGCACCCGGAAGTCGTCGAACTCGGCGCTGCGCGGCGGTGGCAGCGCGAGCTTGTATGCGACCGCCTCCACCTCGTCGGGACCGGCGAGCAACAGGGTCGCCAACGTCAGGTCGGCGGCACTGCGCGTCATGGGCCCGACCACGGCGAGGTCTTGCGGGGCCGGCAGCGCAGGCGTCCGAGGCGGCGTATTTCCCCGACCCGGCAGCAGCGTCCGTGACGGCTTGTGGGCGTATATGCCGCAGAAATGCGCTGGTACCCGCAGCGAGCCGCCGATGTCGGAGCCGAGTGCCAGCGAGACATACCCTGCCGCGAGTGCGGCGGACGAGCCGCCCGAGGAGCCGCCGGGCGAGCGTGTCAGGTCCCACGGGTTGTTGGTGGTGCCATAGATGTCGTTGTAGGACTGCCAGTCGTGCAGGGCGCGCGGCACATTGGTCTTGCCGATGACGACACCGCCCACACCCTTCACCCGCGTCACCAACGCCGCGTCCTCGGCAGGCTGCCAATCCTTCGCATCGGGAAATCCCCACGTCGTGGGCAGACCCGCGACATTGAACGATTCCTTCACCGCCACCGGCACGCCCAGTAACGGTGCGTACTCACCGCGCGCCAGCGCCGCGTCCGCCTGCTTCGCTGCGGCGCGGGCGCGGTCGAAATCCCGCACCACGATGGCGTTGATCTTGTCGTCGAACTTTTCGATCCGCGCGATGGTCAGCTCGAGCAGTTCGGTGGCCGAGATGGTTTTCGTCCGCAGCGCGGCCACCTGATCACGGAGAGTCGCGAACTCCAGTCCGGACATGATGTCTCCTTTTCACCCCTAGGGTTCGCGCTCGGTGGTTCCTCACCGAAGTTCAGCCGGGACTCGCTGTACCGGATCGGATTCTATACATGCTTCGGCGATGTTCGAAAATCGTTCCGACAGAAGGTGATTCATGCACGATGCAGGCTACATCGGGCAACTTTTGCCCCAACAGGACGCAGAATCGAAAAAACCAGGAATCAAGATGGCAATGGTCCACACGGCGCAGCCAGACCCGCCATCTCGGGGGGGCATGACAGTGACCATCGCGGGCACTCCTACGACGGGACTACGCAAGGACGTCGTGCTGAGCACGGCGGGTGAGCCACGCATCCAATGACCAGCGGCCGGGCCCTGCCCAGATCAGGAAGATCAACCCGAGCAACATCGCGACATCGGTGCGCGCGTCGTGGACCATTCCCCAGAAGCCTTCCACTCCTTGGAACCCGCCCGGGCGCAGCTCACGCAACTTGGTGAAGACGATCGCCAAGCTGATATCGACCAGCAACGGCAGCGCGGCGAAGCGGGCCAGCAGTCCGATGACGATCAAGACGCCGCAGACGATTTCGATGACACCGTCGAAGTTCGCGAAGAACGTCGGTGCGGGGATGCCGATCTTCGCGAACCGGCCCGGCCCCAGTTTGTCCGGATACAGGTACTTCTGAATACCCTCACTGAGGAACACCAGCCCCACCGCCAACCGGATACAGATCACTGCCGCCGGGCCGTCCGCGCCGAGGATGCTCGGCCACGACCACCGATCCGTCGCCGCCATCGGCACTCGCCTCCCGATATCACATGGTCCGCCGACGAGCAGCACCGTGGCGGCTACCGCCGCGTACGTCGAAGGTACACCGCCCTCTGCCCGATCTCGGTCATCACGGGTGGACGACCATGACCGGGCACGAGGCATGCTGTACCAGAGTGTTCGCGGTGGAACCGAGCAACATGCCCGCGAAACCGCCCCGTCCGCGACTGCCAACGACCAGCAACTGCGCCACGTTCGACCAGGACAGCAGGTGCGACGCCGGCGCGGAAACCTCGACTTTCCGTGCGACGCGAACCTCGGGGAACTTCTCCTGCCACCCCGCGACACGCTCGGCGAGAACCGCCCGCTCGATGTTGTCGAGTTCGGCCTCGGCCCGGTGGGCGTGACCGGCGAAGCGCCCGGAGTCCCAGTCGCTCCACACATGGACAGCGACGAGTTCGACATCGCGTTCGGCCGCTTCGGTGAAGGCTGCCTCGATAGCCGCGTCGCCGACGGGGCTACCGTCCACGCCGACCACCACCGGGCCGGATGTGTGGACCGCGCCGTCGGCATCAGGGTCGGGGCGCACGACGACCACGGCGCCGCGCGCGTGGGCGGTCACGGCCAGCAGCGTGGAGCCCAGATGGGTGAACGTCCCCGCGTTTCCGGTCGCACCGAGCACGACCGCGTACGCCTCCGCGCTGTGCTCGATCAGCAATTGCTTCCCGGTATCGGTGGTCGCGCGAGACGAGATACGCAACTCCGGTGCGACCGATCGGGCCACGCGTTCGGCCCGGGCGACCACATCCTGTCCCTGTTGCCGGATGACGTCGAGGACCGAGGGAATCACGACCTCGTAGTCGCCGAGTACCCAGTCGTTGCCCACCGCGTCCATGCCGTGGAGGATCTCGAGTTCGCGTCCGCGATCGGCCGCGAACCGCGCCGCCCACCGGAGGGCGGTCCACGACCCGTCCGAACCATCCACGCCGACAACGATTTTCGCCGTGGCGAGGTGATGCGGGTCGTCGAATCGCTGCTCTGTCATGGGGACCTCCCGAGCCTGTGGTCGCGTAGCACCCAGCCGGGCGCCGACCTCAACGGTATGAGCCGCTGCACAGGCTCGAATGCGGCTGATCGTCCCCGGGAGAAGTGACCAAAGACCACTCGAGCGAGGCAGGCCGGTCCTCTGGACCGTCGCCGCTGGGCCCGATGCCGTCGGCAATCGCGATTCGGGACCTTGGTCCCTCGCGGTGCATCTCCCGGTTGACGAGACTCGAAAACGGACGGCTATATCCGAACCTGACAGGGGTCTCGACCATGCCTGACGACACCGTGGTGATCGATCGTGCCGGTCTGGATCGTCTGGTGGACGTGCTGCGCGACCGGGGATACCGCGTCATCGGTCCGCAGGTGCGCGATGGCGCGATCGTCCTGGACGAACTGGACTCCGGCAGGCGACTGCCCGCCGGATGGGGTGCGGAGACCGCGCCCGGACGGTACCGGCTGCGCCGCCGAAACGACGAGGCGGTCTTCGCCCATTCGGCCGGGCCGGGCTCCTGGAAGCAGTTCCTACATCCCCCGCGTCGCAAGATAGCCCAGGTCGGGCCGGACCTCGAGATGGAACCCGTGACGGACCCGCCGGTCCGATCCGCCTTTCTCGGCGTCCGCGGGTGCGACCTCACCTCGATTGCGATTCTCGGACGCGTGCTCGGCGACGGGGCCCATCCTGATGCTTCGTTCGCCGCACGCCGGAAAGACCTTTTCGTCGTCGCCGTGAACTGCACAGAGCCCGGCGGGGTGTGTTTCTGCGCTTCGATGGGCACCGGCCCGGGGGTCTCGTCCGGATACGATCTGGCCCTCACAGAGCGGGTCGATGCCGAGGGCCACCGATTCCTCGTCGACGTGGGTAGTGCGGACGGCGCCGAAATTCTCGGCGAGATCACCACACGTCCGGCCGACACGACGGAGGTCACGAACGCCCGTGCGGAGGTGTCCGCCGCGGCCGACCGGATGGGCCGCGCGATGCCCGAGGTCGACATTCGCGCTCTGCTTCGCGACTCTCGGGAGTCTCCGCACTGGCAGGATGTCGCCGCCCGCTGCTTCACGTGCGGGAATTGCACGATGGTGTGCCCCACCTGCTTCTGCACCAGCACCGAGGACGTCACCGACCTCACCGGCGACCATGCCGAGCGCTGGGAGCACTGGTCGTCGTGCTTCGAACCGGACTTCTCCTACCTGCACGGCGGCAGCGTGCGGCAATCCGGCGAAAGCCGCTACCGGCAGTGGATCAGCCACAAACTCAGCACCTGGTACGACCAGTTCGGCAGCTCGGGGTGCGTCGGCTGCGGACGGTGCATCGCCTGGTGCCCCGCCGAGATCGACCTGACCGCGGAGGTGGCCCGGCTGGCCGAACTGGCCGAGGAATCGCACCATGCCCACCGCTGAGGAACTGTCCGCGTTCGGGCAGCTGGCATCGCTGAGCGAGGAAGAACTGCGCACACTGACCGCCGCCGGACGCGATGTGGCCTTCCCCGCAGGGCACCGGATGATCACCGAGGCCCGACCGGCCGACCGATGCTGGCTGATCCGCCACGGCCGGATACTGCTGGACGCGCAGGTGCCGGGGCGCGGCGCCGTGGTCCTCCAGACCCTCGGCGGCGGAGACCTGCTCGGCTGGTCCTGGCTCGTACCGCCCTACCGGTGGCATTTCGGCGCGGTGACCGCCGAACCGGTCGAGGCCGTCGAGTTCGACGCGGGGATCTTGGCCGAACTCTCCGATCGGGATCCACGATTCGGCCGCGCGCTGGCCATGATGCTGTTCGAGGCGCTGCTGGAACGACTGCAGGCAACCCGGGCCCGGCTGCTCGACCTCTACCGGAACCCCGCCATGACCTGCACGGCCGGTCCACACCGCATCGCCGTCGACCGAGGCGATCGATGAGCGTGGACACGCGAACCCGGACAGTGGCGCACGGTGACACGATGCTGCCCTACCGCGTAATCGGTCGCATCGCGCAGAACCAGGACACCGTGACGCTGCGCCTGGAACCGGTACGCGATGCGGCGCAACCTTTCCGGCCTGGACAGTTCATGATGCTCTACAGCTTCGGCGTGGGCGAGATCGCGATCTCGATCAGCGGAGATCCCACGGCCGTCGGCGACAACCTCGAACACACTATCCGGGCGGTAGGCGCGGTGAGCGCGGCGCTGCACGACACAGGTGTCGGCGGCCTGATCGGTGTCCGCGGACCATTCGGCACAGGATGGGACCTGGCGTCGGCGGCCGGAGGGGATCTCGTCATCGTGGGCGGCGGCGTCGGGCTGGCGCCGCTGCGCTCCGCCATACTCGCCGCGCTCGCCGCGCGCGACGACTACCGGCGGGTCGTGCTGATCACCGGAGCCCGGACCCCGGCGGACATCCTGTTCCGGCACGACCAGCGACTGTGGCCGGCGGCCGGGGCGATCGAACTCCATCAGACCGTCGATCACCCCGCACCGGATTGGGACGGCCGCGTCGGGTTCGTCACCGAACCACTGGCCCACCTGACCGTGGAACCCGGCAAGACCACCGCCCTGCTCTGCGGCCCGGAACCGATGATGCGATTTTGCGCGGGATCACTACTGCGCAAGGGCGTTCCCGCCAGCGACATCCAAGTGTCGTTGGAGCGCAACATGCAGTGCGGTGTCGCGCGATGCGGGCATTGCCAGCTCGGTCCGCTGCTGCTGTGCCGAGATGGACCCATCGTGGACTACGCGACTGCCGAACCACTGCTGGCGGTGCGCGAACTATGACGAAGACGCCGACGCTCGCGGTGTGGAAGTTCACTTCCTGCGATGGTTGCCAGCTCACCTTGCTCGACTGCGAGGACGAACTGCTCGCTCTCGCCGGCCGGGTGCGCATCACGCACTTCGCGGAAGCGTCCAGTGCGATGGAGCCCGGCCCATACGATGTCTCACTGGTCGAGGGTTCGATCACCACGGAAGAAGAGCGACGCCGGATCATCGAGATTCGTGAGCGATCCCGGATTCTGGTGGCGATCGGGGCGTGCGCCACACACGGCGGAATCCAGGCGCTGCGCAATTTCGCCGACGTCACCGAGTTCACCTCGGTGGTGTATGCCAGTCCGGAATACATCGCCACCTTGGACACCTCGACTCCCATTTCCGCGCACGTACCGGTCGACTTCGAATTGCGTGGCTGCCCGATCGACCGGCGGCAACTGCTCGACACCCTGTGCGCGTTCCTGGCGGGCCGCGCGCCCGACATCCCGAACACGAGCGTATGCACCGAGTGCAAACGTCGCGGCACCACCTGTGTCATGGTCGCCGAGGGGATTCCCTGCCTGGGTCCGGTCACGCAAGCGGGATGCGGCGCCCTGTGCCCGGCGTACCACCGTGGCTGCTTCGGTTGTTTCGGTCCTATGGCGAATCCCAACATTCACGCGCTGCTTCCCATCCTGCGTGTCAATGGCATGGACACCGACGACATCGATCGCGTTTTCGCCACCTATGCCGCAGCCGCGCCGGAGTTCGCGTACAGGAACGGCGATGAGTCGGCATAGGCAGCTGAAAGTCGGCACCCTGGCTCGTGTCGAGGGCGAGGGCGCGCTGCGTGTTGTCATCACGGACGGGCAGGTGGAAAGCACCGAGTTGAATATCTACGAGCCACCGCGGTTCTTCGAAGCATTTTTGCGTGGACGCGCCTATACCGAGCCGCCCGATATCACCTCCCGCATCTGCGGGATCTGTCCCGTGGCCTACCAGACCAGTGCCTGCAACGCACTCGAGCAACTTTGTGGCGTGGAGTTGGACCGACCACTGGCCGACCTGCGCAGGCTTTTGTATTGCGGCGAATGGATCTCCAGCCACTCTCTACATATTCATCTGCTGCACATGCCCGACTTCCTCGGCTACCCGGACGCGATCACGCTCGCCGCCGATCACCGCGAACTCGTCGAGGAGGGATTGGCGACGAAACGAGCGGGCAACGCGCTGCTCGAACTCCTCGGCGGCCGGGCCATCCATCCCGTCAACGTCCGGCTCGGCGGCTTCTACTCGGTCCCCGAACGCGCCGAGTTCGCCGCCGTGATCGAACAACTGCGCCGTGCGCGAGACCACGCGACGAACACCGCGCTCCGGGCTGCGCGATTCGAATTCCCCGAGCTGGAACTCGAATACGAGCTGCTGGCGGCAAACGATCCGGACCGATACGCCATCGACAACGGTGACGTGCACACCAGTACCGGGCTTCGCTTCCCGGCGATCGATTTCCCGAATCACATACGAGAACATCAGGTTCCGCACTCCACCGCCTTACACGCGACGCTCGACGGCGCACGCTACCTCACCGGACCGTTGGCCCGATACACACTGAATCACCACCAGCTGTCACCGATCGCCCAGCAGGTCGCCGCCGAAATCGGACTCGGCGCGCAATGCCGTAACCCGTTCCGGAGCATCCTGGTTCGAGCGGTCGAAGTCGTCCACGCGATCGATGCGGCACTGACCATCATCGATGGTTACGAACGCCCCTCCCGCGCCGCGGTTCCGGTCGCGCCTCGAGCCGGCACCGGGCACGGCGTGAGCGAAGCGCCTCGCGGCCTGCTCTACCACCGGTACGAGCTCGACCATCACGGCATCGTGCGCTCGGCCATGATCATTCCGCCTACCTCACAGAATCAGGCAGTGATGGAGGACGATCTGCGGCGAGTCGTCTCCGACCACCTCGACCTGGATGACGCCGCGCTGGCCACGATGTGCGAACGCGCGATCCGGAACTACGATCCGTGCATATCCTGCTCGGCGCACTTCCTGGACCTCGACATGGTGCGCCGATGACCGAGCCGTGGGCGGTGGTCGTCGGCGTGGGCAACGAATACCGCGGAGACGACGGGATCGGTCCGGTCGTCGCCTCCCGGATCGAAAATCTCCACATGCCGGGCGTTCTCGTGGCGATTTCCGATGGCGAACCAACGAGTCTGCTGGATATCTGGACCGGCTTCGATCTAGCTGTCGTAATCGACGCCGTGCGGTGCGTTTCCCCGGTCCCCGGCCGGGTTCGCCTGACGGACATCGACCTGCTCCGGCGTGCGGGAACCGCCTCTTCCCACTCCCTCGGCATCACGGATGCGCTGCCATTGGGACGCGTGCTCGGCCGTCTTCCCGCCAGGCTCGTCGTCGTCGCGGTGGAGGTGGCGTGTCTCGAGCCGGGCGTCGGCCTATCCGAGCCGGTGGCGTCCGCCGTACCGCGCGCGGCGGAGGCCGTGGTGGGGGAATTGCGACGGTCCGAGCGCACGAGTCGGCCCCGGACATGAATCCGTCCGGCGGCAGTACCTCTCGTCTACTGCTGAGCGCGCCGATCGAGATCCGCCGGTGCGCCGGTGACGGGATGCAGCACCGCGAGGCGACGCAGGTATTCGGATTCGTCCAGTTCGCCGCTGGCGAACCGTTCCGCGAGCAGCGCCTCCGGTGACAGACGCGTCGGGCCACCGGGCCGGATGTCTTTGACGCGCTCCGGTCTGCACACCGCGACAAGCGCGATCGCCACCGCGATCCACAGGGGGACGGCCAGCAAGATCATGGGAACGAACATCCACCACTGCGCACCGTCCCCGTTCCAGTACATCATTGCGAACCCTCTTTCGTCGCACGACTCATCTGCCGCCACTCGCGGTCCCACCGCGCGCTCCGGCGCCGCTGTAGCAGCAGCGTCGCCCCGTTCGTAAGGCACCATCCACACAGCCAGACGCCGATCAGGACGAATACACCCACGCCGATCCCGGTCACGACGGCGACGTCCGGGTGACGAGGTTGCGCAGCCGGCGCACCGTGGTCATCCAGCCAGAGATCGATGCGATCGCCGCGTTGTGCCGTCTCCCGCACCGGTATGACGGCGGTGCCGCTACGGCCGTCTTGGTTCCATCGCACCCGTGCCTGGTAGCGGTGCGAAGCGATGCTGCTGGGCCCCTCGGTGATCACGGGCTGCACAAGAAACCTTGTCGCGTTTTCGGTGCGGATCTCTGCGGAAGTGTCGGTGTACGCGTGAGTGCCGAAGGCGCCCGCGACAGGAACGGCGATCAGTGCCACGATCGTCGCGATGATTCGGACAGCGGATTCGATGCGGTCGCCGGGGCGCATCAGCCGATTCGAACTGCACGGTTGCAACGACCACAGGCGCGCCAGCCGGGTCCACCACCCCTGCCACGCGATGGTCACGCTATCGGTCATCGCCGTTCACCTCTTCTGACAGCTCGTGCCGTCAGCATCGATGATCGCGATAGCGCCCGTTCAGGGGCAGAGACGAAGGTCATTCACCGGACGGACCATCGGACTCGGGCCGACGGTCCGCTTCGAAGGCCGCCACCGCGGTCGGCAGTGTCGGGTACAGATATTGCGCACCGATTTTCGACGCCAGCCCGGAAGCATCACGGACGCCGCACCGACGCCAGGTGTACTGACACGCGAACGGCGCGCCCCGCGGACTGCGTTAGGGCACGCGGCTGGTGGTGTTCAGAGAGTCGATGGCCGCCTGTAGTTTCGCGGCGGCTCGAGTGGCCACCGTTTGCAGGGCCGGTTCGTTCGTGACCTGAACCATCAGTTGCGGATTCATCGCTTCGACGATGACTTCATCGTCGGAGTCGGGGTTGCGACGCACGACGACGTTGCAGGGCAGCAGGAGCCCGATCTGCCGGTCGATGCCGACCGCTTCGTGCGCCAGAGGCGGATTGCAGGCCCCGAGGATGAGGTAGTCCTCCATGTTCACGTCGAGTTTTGTCTCCAGTGTGGCTCGCACGTCGATCTCGGTGAGAACGCCGAATCCCTGCTCGCTCAGAGCGGCGCGGGTCCGATCGACGGCATCGCCAAAATTCGTGTGCAATGTGGTGGACAGTCCCAGGTCCATGGTGCGGTCCTTTCTCCCGTGAGTGGACGATCTGAGTCAGGCCAGAGCGAGGAACAGTTTTTCCAGCTCTTCGACGGTCATCGGCTGCTGGCCGTCGGTGGAGTGCCGCTGAGGCATTCGCGCAGTCCGGTCGCGACGATCTTGAATCCGGCGCGGTCGAGCGCACGGGAGACCGCGGCGAGCTGGGTGACCACGTCTTTGCAGTCGCGACCCTGCTCGATCATGGCGATGACGCCTGCGAGCTGACCGTGCGCGCGCCGCAGCCTGTTGAGTGTTTCGGTGATAGCGGTTTCGTCGCCGACCATGGATGCGCCTTTCTCCTCGGCATATGGCCGTCCAGCATACCCCGGTGGGTATAGACGTACCATCACAGCCGGGTCGACTTCATATACCCCCATAGGTATAGTTGCAGCATACCGGCGGGGGTATTTTCCCGCCAGCGACAGGAGGATTTCATGGCCGATATCGATCTGTATGTGGATCCTGTGTGCCCATTCGCCTGGGTAGCCGCGCAGTGGCTGCTGGACAGTGCTGCCGACGAGCACGTGGTGACCTTGCGGCAGATGAGCCTGGCCGTGCTCAACGGCGGCCAGGACTCCGATGCCGATCACGCTCCGATGCTCGACCGATCACGCCGGGTGGGCCGCGTGTTCGCCGCCGCGGTCCGGCAGCACGGCCAGACCGCGTTCACCCCGCTGTACCTGGCCTTCGGGCGGCGATCACATGAACACGGGCAGGACGCCGAGGAGGCGATAGCGGCAGCCATCGCCGAGACCGCTTTCGGTCACGAACTGATCGAAGCCCTCGATGACATCGGCTGCGACGCCGCGGTCGCCCACGCCCATCACGCCAGTCAAACAGCGCTCGGCGGGCGCGGTGGCAGCCCGATCATCAGCGTCGACGGTCACGTCTTCAACGGTCCCGTCTTGACCGAGCCGCCGCGGTCGGAACGCGGGGCCGAACTGCTGGACGCGATCGTCACCGCGGCCACAGCTCCCGGCTTCGCCGCACTGCAGCGCCCCTACCAGGGCCCGCCCAGTTTCACCGCTGCCGAGGGACAGCGCTGATGTGCTCACCCGTCAGGTGTCGCGTGTGTGGGAAGACCACCTGGGCCGGCTGCGGTGCGCATATAGACGCCGTCCGCCTCGCTACCCGGCCGGATCAGTGGTGTCCCGGACACGATGACGATGGTCAGACCTCCCTATCAGCGTGCGGCCTGCGCGGACATAGGCGAAGGAGGACATCGACTCAAGTGCGAGGCCGAATGTCCTACATGCGTTCTGTCTCCGGATGACTGTGGACGAACCCGTCCCCGGACTCCCTCGCTCCGGCGAGCACTACGGCAGCCGCGGGGCGGTCGGTGCGAGAGCATCGATGCCGCCGGTGGAATTACCGGTACGCCGAAGCTCGTCGTGCACCTGCCTGATGTGCTCGGCTCGCCCCGGGCATGTCCCCGTGGTGGCGAGCGCCGCGGTCGCGGCCGCGATACCCAGACGCACCGCGTCGGCCAGCTCGTACCCGCGGGCCAGGCCCACTGTGACGCCGCCGACCATCGCGTCTCCGGCGCCGATCCCGCTACGAACCCGCGCGGGCACGGCCGCGAACCACTCCTGTGCGTCCTGCGTCACCAGGAGCGCTCCGTCGGCCCCGAGGGACAGCAGCACGATCTCTGTCATTCCAGCGGCGATCAGGCGGCGGGCCTGTGCCAGCTGTTCGGCGCGGTCGATCAGCGGATGCCCGGCGTAGTCGCCGAGTTCCCGCACGCTCGGCTTGATCAGATGGACGCCCCGGTGCACCTTGCGCAAAGCGATACCGGACGTATCCAGCAACACACGCACATCGAGGTCGCCGACGAGATCGGTGAGGATTTGATAGAAGTCCGGAGACACACCCGGCGGAAGCGTTCCGCTCGCCACGAGGTACTCCGCGCCGCTCGCCGCACGTTCGACCTCGGCCAGGCAGCGATGTTGTTCCGGATCGGTGAGCCGAGGGCCGGGAAAGACCAACCGATATTGCTCGCCGCTCGAGGTCTCGGTGACCGACATGCTTTCCCTGGTGGATTCGGCCACGGGCACCGGCCGTGGCGGCACCCCGGTATCGCGTACCAACTGCTCGAGCAGCCGGCCGGGCGGGCCGCCCGCAGGGAACACCGCCGTCACCTCGACTCCCAATTCGGCCACTGTGCGCGCGACGTTGATGCCACCGCCACCTGGGTCGTAGCGTGGTGTCGCACAGCGCATTTTGTCCGTCGGTACGACTCTCGCGACCCGGGTCGCGACATCGATCGCGGGATTCATCGTCAGTGTCACGATTCGGCCCACCGAAAGCCTCCTCGATCGTCCTTTCGCGACAGCCCACCGTGTGCCCGATCCTGTCCGCGGGAACATACCGCTGTCGGTACCGATTACTCTGCCCGTTCGCAATCGGGCCGGAGCAGAGTCGGCCGCCCCTCGGGCGCTGGACTTAGGTCCTCAGGCCGAACTCGGCACGGGCTTGTCGGCTGCGGGAGCCAGCGTGAACAAAGCTTCGTCCTCCTGTGCGAAATGCAAGGTGAGGATGGCATCCAATCCGTAGAGCGAGGCGCGCAGGTCATCGAGCTGATCCGCTCTGATTCCGTGCGGCGCGTCATCGAGATGACGGCCGATACGGCGAATCAGACGTTCGATTTCGGTGTGCTCACGACTCATGGTCACCATCGCCTCCGGATCGCGGAGGTAGCCGGTCAACGCTGGGTACAGTTCCGACTCCTCGGCGTGCTCGTGCGGCAGTATGTCCTGCACCAACAGTTCGAACGCGCGGCGGACCGCGGCGTCGGCATCCGGTCCGGGACCGGTCGACAACGCGTCGGCCGCCTGCCGGACGGACGCGCGCGCGGCATGCAGCCTTTCGTGCTCCCGGGTGAAGCGTGCCACCAGCGGCTCGATCGCCTCGGTCGGGCGTCTCCGGGGTATTCGCAGGGCGCGTAACGCGTTCAAGATCACCACAACATCGATGCCCTCCTGCAGGAGCGCGCCTGCCGCGGGCACCAGCAGTCCGAAAGCGGCGGCGATCATCGCCGCCAGCGACATCGCCATCCCAGCGGCCGCACTCTGTACCGCAAGGCGATGTGATCGCTGGGCGATCTCCACCGCATCGGCAAGCCGGTCGATGCGGTCGTCCACGATCACCGCGTCGGCGGCTTGCACCGCCGCCGTGGACCCGCGCGAGCCCAGAGCCACACCCACGTCGGCGGCCGCCAGCGCGGGTGCGTCGTTCACCCCGTCGCCGACCATCACCGTCACACCGTTGTGTCGTTCCGCTCGGATCGCTGCGATCTTGTCGGCCGGGTCGGCGTCCGCGACGACTTCGGTGAGCCCGAGCAGACGTGCCACCTCGGCCGCGTTGTCGACCCGGTCGCCGGTGAGCATGAGCAGTCTTCGCAAACCCGCCGATCGCAATCTGCGCATCGTGCGTCCAGCATCTACGCGGATACGGTCACGTAGCAGCAGTGCGCCCACAGGTTCCTGCTCGACACACACCCACACGACGGCGGCCAGATCCAACCGGGCCCGCCGCAGCGCCGCCAACGCCCACGGCGCCGGCTCCGTTCGGGCGGGAAGCCGCCCGACCCGCACCGCGCGACCGTCTACGATCCCGGTCGCACCCTGTCCCGGTTCTTCTGAAACATGCTGTGCGAGGGCAGGCTTCAAGCCGCGGTGCGCCGCTGCGGCGACCACTGCACGCGCGAGCACATGCGGCGAGAATTGTTCCACCGCCGCCGCCTGGCGCAGCACCTGCTCGGCGTCGGCGTCGGGCGCGGTGACGATATCGAGCACCTCCGGCCGTCCCACCGTCACAGTGCCGGTCTTGTCCATCGCCAGGCACCGTGCCCGGCCGAGCGCCTCGAGCGCGGCGCCGTCTTTCACCACCACACCCGCCCGCGCCGTTCGCGACATTCCGGCCGTGATCGCGACCGGCACCGCCAGCAGCAACGGACAGGGCGTCGCTGTGACGACCACCGCCACCGCTCGCACCGAATCTCCCGTAGCGAGCCAGGCCGCGCCCGCGATGGTGAGCGCCAGCGGAAGGAACCACACCGCGACCCGATCGGCGAGTCGCGCTGTCGGAGCGGCAGCGGCGGCCGCCTGCCGCGCCAACGTCACGATCCCGGCATAGGTGCTCGCCTCCACCGTCGCCGCGGCTCGGATGTCGACAGCCGCGCCCGCGTTGACCACACCGCTGCGGACCTCGGTGCTCGCGCGCCGCACCACCGGGACCGACTCGCCGGTCAGCGCTGATTCGTCGAAAACGCCCGCCGTGGCGAGGATGCCGTCGACCGGCACCGTCTCACCCGGCAGCACGACCACGAGGTCCCCGGGTGAGATCGCTGTCGCGGCCACGGTCTCCACGCCGTCGCCACGACGGCGATGTGCCTGTGCCGGGGCCCGCCGCAACAGCGCCGACAGATCGCGTCCGGCGCGGCGACCCGCGTACGCCTCCAGCACCCGCCCGGTCGCCACCATGAGCGCGATCAGCGCACCGGCGAAGTATTCCTCGACGATCAATGCGCCGGCCAGCGCTATCAATGCCAGCAGGTCCGCGCCGTAGCGTCCTCTTCGCAGATCCTGCAGCACCCACACTGTCGCCGGAACGAGCGCCGCCACCGTAGCCGCCGACCACATCAGATCAGCGGCCTGCGCACTGAACAAAGCCACCGCCGATCCGCCGACGACCAGCACGGCTATCACACAGGTCAGGGCGAGCAGACGGATCATCCGGGTATGCCCCGACCGCGACTCGCCGTCTGTCGCTCCAGCGACTTCCTGTGGGTGGTTCGACAGATCTCGCACGAACTACCTCCGATCACGCCGCGCTTGCGCCGACTCCGCACCCACCACGGGCCGGAGAAGACGCCGTGATTTTCGGAGGTCGCCGCCAGCGCAGCAGCCATGTGGTGTCCAGCCTGCGCAACGACCGCGAGATACGACAGATCCGCGGGTCGGTGAACAGATGGGAAATGGTCCCGAGCCGATTGGACGAACGACCTTCGCGCCATCGACGCCCACGGCACGGCCCGGGCGGTAGGCCATTGGACCCTAGGCACACGAGGTTGTCACGGACGACCCTGAAGCTCGACTCGTCTAGCAGAGGGAGCCGTCATGCTCGATGTCTCGGCCCTACGCGTCGCCCTGCGAACCACCCACGAACCGTTCGCGCAACTTCGCGAGACGCACACCGGGCTCGTGGTGCTGTGCGGCGACCGTGCCTACAAGGCGAAGAAACCGATCGTCACCGACTTCCTCGACTTCGGCACGCCGGAGAACCGCGAGCGAGCTTGCGCCCGCGAACTCGAGTTGAATCAACGTCTCGCGCCCGACGTCTATCTGGGTCTGGCGCATTTGACCGACCCGGAGGGTGGCGCCGCGGAGCCGGTCATCGTGATGCGCCGGATGCCGGACGCGTTACGCCTGTCCACCATGCTCGCGGACCCGACCCGCCAGACGGCCGGGCTGCGCGCGCTGGCGGAGACTCTCGCGCGTTTCCACGCAGGGGCACGGCGCGGCGCCGATATCGACCGGGCCGGCACACCGGAGCAGCTGCGACGGCGCTGGGACGCCCTGTTCCAGCCGCTACGCGAACGTCCACCGGGGACGATCGATCCCGGCGCGCTCGATCGCGCCGTGCACCTGGCGACGCGCTTCATCGACGGCCGCACCGCCTTGCTGACGCAGCGCATCGCCGACAACCGCATCGTCGACGGTCACGGGGATCTCCTCGCCGAGGACATCTTCGTCCTGCCCGACGGCTTCCGAATCCTCGACTGCTTGGATTTCGATGACCGACTGCGCTGCGTCGACGGTCTCGACGACGCCGCATTCCTGGCGATGGATCTCGAATTCCTGGGTCACCCAGCGAAAGCCGACGCGTTCTTACACGACTACCTGCGCGCCGCGCGCGATTCGCCGCCGCCGTCGCTTCGGCATCACTACATCGCCTATCGGGCGACGGTCCGCGCGAAAACCGACGGAATCCGGGCCGATCAGGGCGATCCGGAAGCGGCGGGGCGCGTCCGGCGACATCTCGCCCTCGCTGTCGAGCATCTCGAACAGGGCACCGTACGTCTCGCGCTGGTCGGCGGCCTGCCCGGCACCGGGAAATCCACGGTGACTGCCCGTTTGGCGGCCGAGACCGACGCCGTCACGATCTCCAGCGACAGTGTCCGCGCCGCTTTGCGCGCCACAGGATCCATCGCCGGCGCCGCGGGAGTCTTCGGCGCGGGCGCCTATCGGCCCGCCGCGAAGGAATTGGTGTATTCGCGGATGCTCGCCCAGGCCAGGGACCTGTTGGAGCACGGCGTCTCGGTGATTCTCGATGCCAGCTGGACCGACGCGAACCAGCGCGCCCGAGCCGCCACCGTGGCCGAGGAGACGCGCAGCGATCTGGTGTCGCTGCGGTGCGCCTGCCCACGAACACTCGCGGCCGAGCGGATCGGTGCCAGGCCCCAGAGCGACTCGGAGGCCACACCCGCGATCGCGGACGCCTTGGCCGCCGCGGCAGCGCCGTGGCCCGAGGCCATCGAACTCGACACCGCACAACCGATCGAGAGATCGATCATGACGGCGCTGAAGGTCTGGAACGACGTGACGGACCCAGTGCCGACCTCCATCGGGCGCGGGTGAGCCACCCCACCGCACCGGAGGTCGTACGCCGCGGATCGAGAAACCCGCCGTGGCGACTCAACTGCCTCGGCCGAAGGACGAAGGGCCTCCGGATCAGGGTCTTCGTCATCGGTCGCCGTCGAGGGAAACTCGGCAGACTGAGTGAACCCACTGGCCCGCCGACACCGCGTAGGACATCGGCCGTACCGGTCTCGCGGCGGGGCCAGATCCGGAGTGGGTAACCGCTCCACCTGATACGCAGTGGACGAAGGCAGCAGCTGATGAACTCCCGCGAAACCCACATGTCGCAGTCGGATCTGTTCTCCTGGAACATGGAACGCGATCCGGTCCTGCGCTCCACGATCGTGTCGGCCCTGATCCTCGATTCCGAACCGGACTGGGACCGCCTGCTGCAAACGATGGATCGCGGCACCCGCGTGGTGCCCAGGTTGCGGCATCGGCTGATCGCCGCACCACTCGGCCTCGCCCCGCCACGGTGGGTGCTCGACCCGGATTTCGATCTTTCGTGGCATGTGCGTCGATCCGCGTTACCGGAACCGGCGAGTCTGGCCGAGGTACTCGAATTCGCGCGTACGGAGGCCATGACCGGTTTCGATCCGGCCCGCCCGCTGTGGCGCTCGACGTTGCTCAGCGGTTCGGCCGGCGCGGGCTGCGCCCTGGTGCTGACGGTGCACCACAGTCTCACCGATGGCATCGGCGGCATCCAGATCGCCACGGCGCTGCTCGACTTCGACCGCGCGGGCACCGACCGCGGGCATCCATCCGAACCGCGGGGCGACCCGGAGAGCGCGCTGCGCGACATAGTCTCGTGGAACGTCGCGGTCGGCTCGGATCTCGTTGTGAGCGGGGTCCGTTCGACGCCGCCGACGATCCGGCGAGCACTCGCCGATCCAGCGCGGGCGGTGCGCGAAGGCACCGCGCTGGCCGGCTCGCTGGTCCGGTTGGCCCGGCCCATCACCACGACGCTCTCGCCCGTGATGACAAGGCGAAGTCTTGGTCGCCGGGTAGCGGTCCTCGACGTGCCGCTCGAACGATTGCGCGGTGCGGCACGGGCAGCGGGCTGCACGTTGAACGATGCTTTCCTCACCGCCGTGGCGATCGGTTTGCGCACGTACCACCGCCACCACGGGGCGAAGCTCGACCAGCTACGGGTGACGATGCCGATCAGCCTGCGCACCCCCGACGACCCGCTCGGTGGCAACCGCATCACCCTCGCCCGTTTCGCGCTACCGGTCGATCTCGACGAAACCGGGGAACTCATGCGCGCCGTCGACGCCGCGGTCGCGGCTTGGCGGCGAGAACCGGCGATTCCGCTGTCGGGCGCCGTCGCGGCCGTGCTGAACCGATTGCCCGCCCGGCTGCTCACCGGACTGCTCAAACACGTCGATTTCGTCGCCTCCAACGTCCCCGGCTCCCCCGTGCCCCTCTACATCGCCGGGGCGCGGATCGACCGGATGTATTCCTTCGGCCCCACCATCGGTACAGCCGTCAACGTCACGCTGACCTCGCATGCCGGGATCTGCTATGTCGGGATCAACGCCGATACGGCCGCGGTCCCGGATACCGACACGTTGACCGAGTGTCTCGCCACCGGCTTCGCCACGGTGCTCGAGCTCGGCACCGAGCGCGCGGCGGTACCCGGCCCCGAATCGCGAGAAGACGTGGACTCGCAGCCGTCGTATCCAGGCTTCCGACACCGGTAGGGCCTCACAGAGCGGGACTTCAGCCCCGCTGCCACGACTACCGCAGCGCACGCTCATGGCGAGAGGAATTCAGAGGAGGCTTCGATGAAACGCCACCTCCGAGCCGCATCCGCCTCGCGCCAGCTCGGCGGTGAGATCTGGCGGCTCACCACCGTTCTGGACCGCCTCCGCGACGTGGCGGCACCGTTGTGACCGGCCTGGTCGAAGCCGAACCCGGTCTGCGGGTCGATCCGACCGAGCGGATCGACTTGTTGCTGCGCGATCTGCGTGGCAGCCGCCGCGGGCTCACCACACGCGAGGCCGAGCGACGCCTCATCCATTACGGACCGAACATGCTGCGGAGGCGGGGCCGCCGGACCTGGCCACGGGACCTGGCTCGTCAATTCACCCACCCACTCGCGCTGTTGCTGTGGGCAGCGGCGGTTCTGGCCGGGGCGGTCGGCATCGTTCCGGTCGCGATCGCGATCGTGGTCGTCATCATGATCAACGCCGCGTTCGCGTTCGCGCAGGAAAGGCACGCCGAGCAGGCGGTGGAGGCACTGGCGGCGTATCTACCGATGCGGGCACGAGTGGTGCGGGACGGGCAGGTCGCCGAGGTCGAGGCGACCGGCGTCGTGCCAGGCGACGTACTGGTCATCGCCGAGGGCGACCGAATCTGCGCGGACGCGCGGCTGCTCGACGGCGGCATCGAGGTGGATCTGTCCGAACTGACCGGCGAGTCGATGCCCGTCTACCGCAGCGCCGACACCGTCGACGCCGGAGTGCCGCTGGCGCAGGCCCGCGAGCTGGTCTTCAGCGGCACATCCTGCACCGAGGGCGAGGCACGCGCGATCGTCTTCGCCACCGGCATGCACACCGAACTCGGCCGCATCGCGGCCCTGTCCGAACGCGTCGAGCGCGACGAGAGCCCGCTCGAACATCAAGTGCGCCGCGTGGCCTGGTTGATCGCGCTGATCTCCGTGCTGCTCGCGGCGGCGTTCATTCCGCTCGCGATGCTCGGCGCCGGACTGTCCCCGATCAATTCCGTGGTCTTCGCCGTGGGGCTCCTCGTGGGCAACGTCCCCGAGGGTCTGCTGCCGGTGATCACTCTCGCGTTGGCGATCGGCGTGCGCGATCTCGCCCGCCGCGGCGCGGTCGTCAAACGCCTCAGCGCCGTGGAGACCCTCGGCTCCACCGATGTGATCTGCACCGACAAGACCGGCACCCTCACCGAGAACCGCATGCGAGTAGTCGCCATCGACACCGTCACTGGAGCGCACGACCCTGACGCACGGTCCGGAAAGCGGGATCTCACCCTGACCCGCATCGCGAAAGCGATGGTCACCTGCAACAACGCTCGTCTCGCCGATACCGGCCCCGCCGTCGGTGACCCTACCGAGGTGGCGCTGTTGGCCGCGGCCTCGGAGTTGGGTGAGCAGGTGCGCACCGACGAGCGAGAGCGTTTGCGGCAAAGCCTGTTTCACTTCGACCCGGTGCGGAAACGCATGTCGACCGTCGACGCGGACGACACCGGTCGGCTGCGGGTCCACGCGAAGGGAGCCCCGGAGTCGCTGCTGCCGCTGTGCACCGCCGAGCTCGGCAGCGACGGCGGCATCCGTCCGTTGAATGCGCCGCGCCGCGACCAGCTCGCCGAACTCGTCGATTCCCGCGCGCAGCAAGGTCTGCGGATGCTGGCCGTGGCCGAGCGTGATGTCGCCGGTCCCACGGCACCGCGGGATCGGGAACTCGCCGAGAGAGATCTGGTCCTGCTCGGTGTGGTCGCCATGGAGGACCCACCTCGGCGCGAGGTCGCCGAGGCCGTGCGACTGTGCCACGACGCCGGCATCCGCATCGTCGTCATCACGGGTGATCACGGGCTGACCGCGGCGGCGGTCGCCGATCAGATCGGCATCACGCGGGGAACGCCGACCGTGATCACCGGCGCGGAACTGGAGCGGATGAGCGAAGCGGATCTCGACGAGCTGCTGGCGGGCCCCGCCGAACTGGTCTTCGCCCGCTCCTCGCCCGAGGCAAAACTGCGCATCGCGGACGCGCTGCGTGCGGCGGGCCATGTCGTCGCCATGACCGGAGACGGCGTCAACGACGCGCCCGCGCTACGGCGCGCGGATATCGGGGTGGCGATGGGTCGTTCCGGTACCGACGTGGCTCGCGAGGCGGCCACCATGGTGCTCACCGACGACAACTTCGCCACCATCACCGCGGCCATCCAGGCCGGTAGACGGGTCTACGACAACATTCGCAAGTTCATCTGCTACATCTTCGCCCACACCACGCCCGAGGTGACACCGCTGCTGGTGTTCGCGCTCTCCGGCGGCGCGGTACCGCTGCCTCTGACCGTGATGCAGCTGCTGGCTTTCGACGTCGGCACCGAGACACTCCCCGCGCTGGCGCTCGGACGAGAAGCGGCCGAGCCCGGCCTGATGCGCAGGCCACCACGCGAACGTGGTGAGTCGGTGATCCGCACACCGATGCTGCTGCGCGCGTGGCTGTTCCTCGGGGTGATCGCGGCGATACTCGCCATGACCGGCTTCTTCTTCGTGCTGCTGCACGGCGGTTGGCACCCGGGCGACCCCACCGGCCCCGGTACACCGCTGCACCACACCTACCAGCAGGCGACCACGATGACGTTTTTCGGCATGGTCGCCGGCCAGATCGGCACCGCGTTCGCCGCACGCACCGATCGTGCCTCACTGCACTCCATCGGCGTACTGTCCAACCGCTTGCTGCTATGGGGAATCGTCTTCGAACTCGCCCTCGCCGCGGTGATCATCTACGTCCCGGTGATGCAACGTTTGCTCGGGACCGCCGCATTGACCCCTGCGATGCTCGCGTTCACCTTGCCGTACCCGTTCATCGTCTGGGGCGCCGACGAGATCCGCCGCTGGTTACTGCGCCGCCGCCGGCAATGACCATGGTCCCCTCGGCCCAGGGCACGAGTCCTCTCACCCAGCTCGGCGCCCGCGAGCAGAATTTTCGGCATGGACCAGGACCAACACCGCATCGCCGTCGTCTACGCGACCGAACAGGGATCGACCCGCGACATCGCCGAATTCATCGGCACCGAGCTGTCGGGTCGCGACGCGATCGTCCAACTCGCCGATATCGACCACGCGCCCGACCTGTCCAACTTCGACACCCTCATCCTCGGCAGCGCGGTCCACAACATGAAGCTCCTGCCTGCCGTCGCCGACTACGCACACGCCCACCACGACGAGTTGGCGAGAAAGGACGTCTGGCTGTTCAGCGTCGGACTCGCCCCGGCACTGCGCGGACCGATCGGACGCCGACTCGGCCGGCTCGTCCCGAAGAAGATCGCCGCCCTGCGCGACGACATCGACGCGCACGACTATCGGGCGTTCGCCGGACGGTACGACAGCGACGGCATCTCGCTGCGAACCCGGATGCTCTACCGGCTGCTCGGCAAAGGCCGCTACGGGGATCTCCGCGACTGGGCAACGGTCCGCTCCTGGACAGACACCATCGCCCGGAGCCTCCGGCTGCCGCCCGCCCGCTCCACCACCATCACTCCTTGAGCAGCCACAGTCCGATCGGAGCCGTTATGGGCGACTACGTGACCGACCTCGCCGATCTGCGGCTGACGGACGCAGACCGCGTCGGCGGCAAGGGCGCGAATCTCGGGGAGCTGGTGGCGGCGCACCTGCCGGTGCCACCCGGGTACGTGATCCTCAAGTCCTGCTACGAAGAGGTGATCATCCACGGGCCGCACGGCGCCGAACTCGACGCCTTGCACGCCGAGGCGCTGCAAGCGGCATCGGAGGGCACTCGCTCCGACGACGCGCGACTCGACGAACTGTGCACCCGTATGCGCACACTCGTGCACCGAACACCGATGGCGGCAGGAGTGCACGACGCCGTGCTGACCGCCTACCACCGGCTCGGCGATTCCGTTTCGGTCGCGGTGCGCTCATCCGCCGTCGGCGAAGACAGCGCGACCGCCTCCTTCGCGGGAATGAACCTGTCGCGAACCAATATTCGCGGCGACGACCGGCTGATGGATGCCGTCGTCGACTGCTGGGCATCCCTGTTCACCCCGCGCGTACTCACCTACCGCGCCCGTCGCGAGATGCACGAACGACCGGATATCGCGGTGGTGGTGCAACGTATGGTCGCCGCCCGCAGGTCGGGCGTCGCCTTCACCGCCGACCCCGCGACCGGCCGCCGCGATCGCGTGGTCATCGAGGCAGCGCGCGGCCAAGGCGAAGTCGTGGTCTCCGGAGCGACCGAGCCCGACACCTACATGCTCGACGCCAAGGGGCCCACGCTGATCGCCGCGCGCACCGGCCACCAGGGATTCGCCGTCGTGCCCGGGCCCGACGGTGACCAACGGATCCAGCTGACCGACGAGGAGGCCGCGGCTCAGGTACTCAGCGAAGACGAGGCCTTATCGGTAGCCCGGACGGCCTTGCAGGTACAACAGCTGCACGGTGGCATCCCGCAAGATGTCGAATGGGCATTCGACGACGAGCGGCTCTGGCTGGTGCAGGCCCGGCCCATCACCACGCTGGCCGGCCGCGCGGATACCGGAACTCCGGCGCGTGCACCAGCCCCCACCCAGGTCCTGTTGCGAGGTCTTGCCGCCGCACCCGGCCGAGCCAGCGGCGCCGTCCGGATCTTGCGCTCGCCGTCGGAGGGCTCGGCACTGCGGGTCGGCGAGGTACTCGTCGCCGCCATGACCAATCCGGATTGGCTACCGACCATTTCGCGAGCATCGGCACTGGTCACCGATAGCGGCGGGATGACATGCCATGCCGCGATCGTCGCCCGCGAACTCGGCGTGCCATGCGTGGTCGGCACCCGCACCGCAACCACCACACTCACCGAAGGCGCCGTCGTGACCGTCGACGGGTCCGCGGGTCAGGTGCACGCCGGGCGATCGGAACCGGTGCACGCCGCGCCCAGGCCGTCGGAGCCGACCGCCCCGGCGGAACGGACCGCGACCCGCGTCTACGTCAATCTCGCTCTACCGGATGCCGCCGAACGAGTCGCGGCCACCGACGTCGACGGTGTCGGGTTGCTGCGCGCGGAAACGCTGATCACGCAGGCCCTCGACGGACGCCACCCCCGGGATCTGATCGCCCGCGGCGAGCAGGACGCCTTCGTCGAACGGCTGTCGGCGCCCTTGCACCGGATCACAGCGGCATTCGCCCCACGGCCGGTGATCTATCGCGCGACCGATCTACGGAGCAACGAATTCCGTGACCTCGCCGGCGGGACACGCTATGAACCCGACGAACGTAATCCGATGATCGGGTACCGCGGTTGCTACCGCTATATCCGCGAACCCGAGGTCTTCGCGCTCGAACTCACCGCCCTGGCCCTCGTCCGCGAGAAGACGCCGAATCTGCACTTGATGATCCCGTTCGTGCGCACTCGCTGGGAGCTGGAGGCCTGCCTCGACCTCGTCGACACCAGCCCGCTGGGCAACCAGCGTGGACTACACCGCTGGGTGATGGCCGAGGTGCCCTCGGTGGTGCACTGGCTCCCCGAATACGTAGGGCTGGGCATCGACGGCGTCTCGATCGGTAGCAACGACCTCACTCAGCTCATGCTCGGCGTCGACCGCGACTCCGCCACCTGCGCCGAGTTGTTCGACGAATCCGACCCCGCCGTACTCGACGCGATCGGCAGGATCGTCGAGACGGCGCGACGGCTGAAGATCACGGCCTCGCTGTGTGGGCAGGCCCCCTCGACACGCCCCGAATTCGCCGAACACCTGGTACGGATGGGCATCACCTCGATCTCGGTGACGCCGGACGCGGTGCCCGCGGCCCGTCGGGCGATCGCCGCCGCCGAACGGCGCGTGCTACTCGAGCAGGCACTCTCGATGCGAAACGACGCCCGCGTCAGCTCTGACGCACCACGATGACGGGGCACTCCGCCGTATGCAGCAACGCCGCGCTGGTGGAACCGAGCAGCATGCCGGTGAACCCGCCGCGGCCGTGGCTACCCACCACGAGCAATTGGGCCTCGTCCGATTGATCGACAAGAGAACGAACCGGCCGGTCACGCACCAGCACACGCCGCACCGGCACCTCCGGGTAGCGCTCGCCGAATCCGGCGAGATTCTCGGCGAGCAACGCGTCCTCCCGTTCCCCCACCGCATCCCAGCCGGGCACGAGATCGATACCGCTCGAATCGCTCCACGCGTGCAGCGCGATCAGCCCGACCTTACGGCGCGCGGCCTCCTCGAAGGCGACTTCGATAGCGGGCACGCTGTTGTCGGTTCCGTCCACCCCGACCAGCACGGGCTTTCCCGCGGAGAAGGTGTCGGTCGCCGAAGTCGAGCGCACAACCGCGACCGGACAGTGTGCGTGCCGCGTCATCGCCGTGCTCACCGATCCGAGCAACTCGCGTCGATACGCACCGAGCCCGCGGCTGCCGACGACGAGCATTCTCGCGTGCTCGGACCGGGCCAGTAGGTCCGGGATGATCGGCTCGAGCGTCGACTCGGTACTGATCGCCAGCGCCTCCCCCGATGCCGTGGTCCTGGCGACGCGGGCAGCCTCGGTGAGCACCCGTTCCCCGTCCTTGCGCAGCCATTCCATATCGGATTCGGTCAGTGTGGCGCCGAGGCCGAACCCGGGCGGCACAGCGACGGACGTCACGATGTGCAGTCGGGAACGATGCAGCGCGGCGTCGGCCGCGGCCCACGCCGCAGCGTGATACGAGCTGGCCGAACCATCGACGGCGACGACGATCGGCCGATCCGGCGGTTCCACGTGCGCGGTCGAGTTCTCCGTCATGGCGCTCTCCTCGATCCCAGGTCCGTCATTCCATGTCCGTTCCGATCGGTCCGCTCAGACGCCGCCATTCGGCCGCCAAGCGAGCGCCACGCATTCGGTCGAGCAACCGTGCGGTAGATGAAGCCGAAACCATCGCACCGAAACACATTCCGACAAAGGTGACCGAGCCGAGCGCGACTCCGGCCCACAGCGCGTCCGAGTACGGCCGCGGCGGTGTGGTTGTCTTCCCGGCCGAATCGAACCACACCGTGACGTGGCTGCCGGGTTCCGCCGCGCCGGGGACCGGGACGGTCGCGCTGCCTTCGCGGCCGTCCCGGCTCCACCGCACCGGCGCTTGGAACCGTGCCCGTGCGTCGTCCTGTCCAGCGACTGTCAGCACCGGTTCCGGTGCGCCTGCCACCGTCGCCGTCACGGCCACCTTGGCGGAGTTCTCCACTCGGATCCGCTCCGCGGCCTTCGTGCTGCCTGCCGTGCCCGCGATAACGGCGAGCGGCACGGCGATCAGCACTGCCATCGCGGCGAACAGCCGCACCAGTGCCTCCCACCGGTCCGAAGCGCGCATCAGTGGATTGCCGTTCCACGGCCGCCATCGCCACAGGCGAACCGTCCGCGACGGATACCGCGCCACCTTGGATCACCCCTCCGGGGCACGCCTCGTCATGAACCAGAACGATCCAGCGGATGCACCACCTCGTCGAGCGGGCGGCGCGGCGTGGGCGGGACCGGATCCGCGCTCGGAACCGCCCAACCGATCCGCACGATCATCTGCGGATGCGCGCTGTCGTCGAGAACGTGGGCACGGATGCGTTCCCTGGTGTCGGCCAACTCCATCGGCTCCGTCAACGGGCAAGTGGCCAGCCCGAGCGACGTGGCGGTCAACAGCACCGCGCTCGTGGCCTCACCGGCCCGCAGCTGGGACAACCGATCGTCACTGCTGGTGCTCAGCAGGATCATCCGGTCGGCGGCATCGATGTCACGCACCACCGCCTGCGGCAATCCCGGGTTCGAGAACGGACGCACCGTTGGGTCGGCCTCGGTCGCCACCGCGTTGCGCGCCGGCACCCCTTGCGGCGCCGCGTGCCTGCCGCTCCACTGGGCGAGTTCGGCGCCGTAGGAGACGTCACGGGCGTGCTGCCAGGCCGCCTGTTCGAACGCTCGCAGCAACTGGGTCCGCGCCGGTTCGGCCTCGACATCGCGCACGAGCACTCCGGTCGCCACCCCGGCGGCGACGATGGCCTCGATATGCGCGGACGGCACCTCCCACGAGCTGAAGCGGCGGCGATCCGTGCTGCGTTTGCCGATGGCGCGCGCCAACTCGACGTGCTCGGGCGTGCATGTGGTCGGACGGAATTCCACGGCGGCGAGATGCTCGGGCGCAGCAGGGTTCGGTAGCCGATGGATCACCGTCTCCCACCCCTCCGCGCGAGCGGCGACGCGCAGATGATGCAACGCCGCACCGCAACTCAGCAGCAGGTCACGTCCGTCAGGGTCCGTGTGCGGGAGCCTTCGGCTCTCGTCGGCGTACAGGTGGACGGTCTCGCGTCCCAGCCGCCACTGCCAGGGCTGGGTGTTGTGCACCGATGGCGCACGAGATGCCAGCGCCAACGCGGATCGCAGTGTCTCGGAATCGGGGTGTGTTCTCGGCATCGCTTGCCTCTCATCGAGATTCGTCCGGCAGGCGCGAAACCGGATCCGCGGCCGCGCCACCGTCCAGCACGAACTCCGAGCCGGTCCGGCAGGTGGCCTCGGTGACCAGGAACCGGTGGGCCCGCTTTCGCCTGGATTCAGCATCGCGCGAACCCGTGGCGCAGGTGACGGCCGAAGGTCACCGAACAGCGGGCACTCTGGCACGTCACCGGCTACCGAGAACCTGGGCGTACGGCGTCGTGGGCCTACCACTCAGCACTGAAGAGGACCTATGTCCTTGAGCGCGACTGCCAACGTCCATCGCCGCATCGATGCGCCGCGGACCATACTCGGTAGTGCGCGGCTCACCCAGGTCGAGCGCATCGTGCGCCCTCCGGCAGCGCCGAGGAGGACCGATCATGCGGGAATTCGGACTGCCGGCTCTGTACCAAGTGCCCGCCGAGGCGAACCTCACCGACTTGATCGAACGTAACGCCGAGCGGTACCCCGATCTGACCGTCATCTCCCGCAAGGTAGGCGGCCGCTGGCAAGATGTGACCGCCGCCCAGTTCCGCGCCGCGGCGTGGGCGACGGCGAAAGGACTGATCGCCAACGGCATCCAGGCAGGCGATCGCGTGGCCATCATGTCCCGCACGCGGTACGAGTGGACGTTGCTGGACTTCGCGATCTGGTACGCGGGCGCGATTTCGGTCCCCGTCTATGAAACTTCCTCGTCCGAACAAGTGCAGTGGATCGTGTCCGACTCCGGCGCGTCCGCCATCGTCACAGAGACCGATCGCCACACGGCCGTGGTCGCCGCAGTACGCGACCAATTGCCGAAATTGACGCACAGCTGGCAGATCGAGGCCGACGCCATAGCGAACCTGACGGCGGAGGGCGCACGGATCAGCGACGCCACCGTCGTGGAGCGCCGGGCCGCCGTAGCGGCCGACGTGCCTGCGACGATCGTGTACACCTCCGGTACCACCGGCCGCCCGAAAGGGTGTCAGCTGACCCACGGCAACTTCCTCGCCGAACTCGGCAACATCACCGCCCGGATGCCGACGCTGTTCCGCACCGGAGAGTCCTCGGTGCTGTTGTTCCTGCCGCTGGCACATGTGCTCGGCCGAATCGCCGAAGTCGCGGCGGCCTACGTCCCGGTCGACATCGCGAACGTCAGCGATGTCAAAGATGTCACCGCCGAACTCGGCGCATTCCGGCCGACGTTGATCCTGGGCGTGCCACGAGTCTTCGAGAAGGTGTACAACACCGCACGCGCTCGAGCGGAACTCGCCCACCGCGAGCGCGTCTTCGATCTGGCAGCCACGACCGCCATCGACTACGGCCGGGCCCGGGGCGCCGGGCACATACCGCTCTCGCTGCGGATCCGGCATGCGCTGTTCGACCGGCTGGTCTACCGGCGGCTGCGCGCCGCGCTGGGCGGCCGCGCCACGCACGCCATATCCGGCGGAGCGCCACTCGGGGAACGCCTCGGCAATTTCTACCGTGGAGTGGGATTCACCGTGTTGGAGGGCTACGGGCTGACCGAGACATGCGCGGCCGCCACGTTCAATCCGGACGACCGGCCGAAGATAGGCACGGTCGGCCAACCGCTCCCGGGCTCCTCGGTCCGGATCGATGAGGACGGCGAGATCCTGTTGCGCGGACCGAACGTGTTCACCGGGTATTGGAACAATCCGCGTGCCACCGCCGAGTCGTTCCGCGAGGGTTGGTTCGCCACAGGCGACCTCGGCACTCTCGATGACGACGGGTACCTCACCATCATCGGGCGCAAGAAGGAGATCATCGTGACCGCCGCCGGTAAGAACGTGGCTCCCGCGGTGATCGAAGACCGCATCCGCGCCCACGCCATCATCGGTGAGGTGATCGTCGTAGGCGACGGCAAACCGTTCGTCGGTTGCCTGGTGACCATCGACGATGAGCACTTCCCCCTGTGGAAACAGCTGCATGACAAACCCCAGGACGCCAGTGTCGACGATCTCGCCGCGGACCCCGATCTACTGGCCGCTGTCCAGGCCGCTGTCGACGACGGCAACCGAGCCGTGTCGCGCGCCGAGGCCGTCCGCAAATTCCGCCTGCTGCACACCCAGCTGACCGAGGACAGCGGATATGTCACCCCATCGTTGAAGCTCAAACGCAACCTCGTACTCCGCGACTTCGCCGCAGAGGTCAGCGCGATATACAGCGAGTGATCGCGGACTGACGCAACACCCGCTCCAACTTCTCGCCAGAGGTAAACTTTGGTTTGCTCGTAGGTGTCCAAATGGTGAACGCAACGGAGTGACCCATGAAGATTTCCGAAGGCGTGGTGGACATGATCGCCCGGACGGCCGGCGCGACGACGGCCGCGGCAGGCGCCGTGGGCGGCGCCGCTGTCAACGGTGTGATCGGCGGCATCCAAGGTGCCGCGATCGGCGTGAAGAAGGGGCTCGGCAGCGGCAGCCACTCGACACCGGCGGCGGCACTGACTTTGGTGGCGATCGGTGCCACGGGTCTGGTGGACTGGCCGGTGCTGCTGGGTGTCGGCGGCGCTACCTTGGTGGTTCAGAAGCTCGGGCAGCGATCGGGCAGGCTGCCGCCGCCCGAGGCCGGTGATCGCGCCGGGCGCCCCGAGCCGCACGCGCAGAGCGGCCAGTCGGCCCGCCGAGACGACGAGCGTGCGATTCCCGCGCCGGAGAGCGCGGGCCGGACGCAGCGCTCGCCGAGCATGCATTAGTCGTGGCACGTGGACCTGCGGTACGCCCCGGTGGGTCGGCGGCAGGCGTTGTCGACCGCTGTCGCCGACATGCCCCGTGGCTGTTCGCCGCGGGCGGTCGGCAACGGAGTGATCAGTCGACGATCTCGACGACCCCGAGGCGCCACAGCACTGCGTACAGCTCACGCAACGGCACGGCCAGAACCTGCGTCAGCGCGCCCGTCAGCTGATCCGAGCCGCCGCCTGCACCATTTGTCATCACACTGGACACCGTGCGGATGCCAGGCATCGACCTATCCAACACACTCTTACCGGAAGGTAAAAAATGGCCGAAAAATCGCATACCGGCCACCGGAATGCCGTAGATCGCGTGCTGGCCGCGCAGGGTTTCGCGGTGGAACTGCCGGTAGTGGGCCGGGTCCGCATCCCTCGACCCGAACAGTTGGCGTACTACGGTGCACTCGGCGCGCTGGCTGCGGCGGAGATCATCGAATGGCCCGTTGCGGTGGTCCTCGCGGCCGGTCACTGGCTGGCGCAGGACCAGCACAATCGCGTCGCTCACCAAATCGGCGAAGCCCTCGAAGAGGCCTAGATCCAGCGCTCGGGCCTGGGGCTGTCCGGTCGAGCGTGGCGTACGGCACTAACGTGGCCCGGCGGCTTCGGCTATGAGTGTGTTGGCCCTCGACCCCGGATTCTCCTTGAAGGCCGAGAGCGCAGGAAGAGGGCGCCAATCGGCATCGAAGAGGGCGTGGGCGCGAAAGTAGTCGACGGACCGCTCGACGCTGTCGTCGATGAAACATGCTCCCCACCAGAACAGTCCGCATCCTGTCGACAGGTTTCCAATGGTTCGCAGAGCGGATCTGAGGTATTCGTGCTGGCCGCGCGCGTCGAAGGAGAACTCCCGCTCGATGTCGGTGTAGGTACGGTCGTTCCCCGCGATCGGTCTGAAGGGATACGCAGTCTCGCCGATCAACACGCTCTTGTGCGGTCGCGATGCGCAGAGGGATTCGATTCGGCGCAGCCGCGAAATCGTAGCGTCGTGATGTGCCAGTGGATAGAACGACAGCGACACGGCGTCGTAGTCGACGTCGAAATGGTCCGCGTACCGCAACCACCACTCGGCGCCCTCGACGTCGGCGCCGCGGTCGAGATGAACAGAGATGAGGGTGGAATCGGCGGTTTCCCGCACGCCCATCGTCGCCGCGCGCAAGAGTTCGGACAGAATCACCCATTGATCGGCTGAATTCCAGTCGCTGTCGACGCCGTCTTCCGGGTGTAGCCGCGCGCCGCTGCGTGGATCCTGGCCCGGCTCCGCCCACAACATCCCGTTGGTGATTTCGTTGCCGACTTGCACCATGGCCGGCTGGATGTCATGACGGCGGAACTCGGTGAGGGTGTGTGCGGTGTAGCGGCGAACTTCCTCGATCAGCGTCCGGATCGGCAGCGATGCCCACGCCCGTGGCTTGCACTGTTTACCCGGATCCGCCCAGGTGTCGGAATAGTGCAGAGTGAGACATATCGCGAGTCCGGCGGATCGAGCGGCCTGAGCCAAGCCGATGGCGTGCTCGAGGTTCATCGGCGAGTTGTCGTCGACCCATACGCTCAGGCGAACGCTGTTCACTCCGTGGTCGGCGAGTGTCGTCGCGACCTCGTACGCGCGCCCACCCGGGCAGTGCGACAAGTCGACTCCGTGAAAGAAGTCGGTGACGTGCCGGGATGGTCGTCGTGCGGCGAAATCGCCAGTGTGCCGGGCCGACTCGGCTCGAATGTTCGTGTAGCCGCCCGATCCGTATCCTCCGTCGGCGAAGTCCAGCCCGAGAAGCAGCCGACAGTAGAATCTGGCTCTGGGATGGCGGCTGTTCCCGATACTGGATTCCGCTCCGGTATGGCGTACGACATCGGGAACGAGGCGGTAGGCGTCGAGCCGCACATGCGCCGCGGCCGGATTGATGGGCAGTTTCCAGAAGTAAGGGAACGCATCGTGTCGCTGTACGGACTCCGCATGGGCGTACATCTGGAAGTCGAGCGGATCCTTGAGTGGAGTCATGATCTGCAGGAGTTTGACCGCACCCGCGAGTCCGACGAGATACCCCTCGGTACCGGCCCCGCCGATCAGGTCAGCGTAGGAGAACCTGCCGCTGGTCGAACGAATCCGGCCCGGTGTGGCCCTGCTGCTCAGAAAGACGAGATCACAGTCCGGAGGGAGTCCCCACTCGTCGACGTCGTGGGGTAGCGGAGAGATCAGCTCGGCGTCGTCCTCGAGCACGATCGCCCACGGAATCCTGTGGTCGACGATATGGCGCCAGAGCCTGATATGACTGATCCCGCAGGCAGCCTCCAGCGACGCCCAGCGGCCGAAGTCCTGGACAACTTCGCCCTGCTCCGGATGATCGAAATCCAGCGTCCGCCCGTCGGTGGCAGGCCACCGCTCGAAGAGCATCCCGTGGCGCGCCAAATTCTCGGAGATCACGGTCAGTCGCTCGGTGTCACGATCGAGATTGACGACAAATGTTCGCATACATTCCCCCGGCAAACTTGCGCGCGCTTCCGGTGCAGCGTGCTTCCTGGTCCGCTTCCCGGGCGAACCATCCTTCGATGCGGCCGACGCCGTGTCGATCCAAAGGGGCGGTCCGCCGGATACTTACGGAGACCAACGATAATTTCGGTGCTCCAAGGCGGATATACGAAGAACTTCGTATATCGTTCTCAGCTCGAGCCGATCTCCGGGAACCGGTGCTGCACAATGCTGGAATGGACGCTGTGCCAGGGGGAGACGCCAAACGCATCCACGATCTCGCATTGCAGATCATCACCGAGAAGGAGCCGGTGCGGGTCTGGCCGCTGCTGATGGAACGCTTGACCGCCGATCTACCGTGCGACTTGGCGGTTCTCATCGACCTGAACTGGCGGGCAGGAACCGGCCATGCGCTCACCGGATCGCCGGACTGGCTACACGAGGCACCGCTCGACGCACTGATCCACGCGCATATGCGGTCTCACCCCCTGCTTCGGCATTATGCGCTGACGCGAGACAAAACCCCGCTGACGATGGATGAGGTAGCCGACGATCGCTGGTGGAAGGGTGAGGCATACCGGGCAGGAAAGGATGCCATCGGCATCGACCGCCAGCTGGCGTTGCCGTTGAGTTCCGAACCCGGCCGGATCCGCGGCGTCATCATGAGCCGCAGCGGTGGCGGGTTCAGCGACCGGGATCTCGAATACGCCGCGCTCGCCAGGTCGCTGCTCGACACGGTCGAAGCGCACGAGGCGGCAGCCTTCGCACACCACACGATGCGCGCGGATCCCGCGGAGTACAAGATCACTCCCCGGGAGTCGGCGGTGCTCGCGCTCCTGTGCGACGGCCTTACCGCGCATGCCATCGGCACCCGACTCGGGATCAAGGCGGCGACGGTGACGAAACATACCGAGAACCTCTACCGCAAGCTCGGTGTGCACGATCGCATCACAGCGCTGCGAAAGGCCCAAGCCCTCAACCTTATTCCCCCTACGCCCGGACAGCAGCGATAGCGGTAGGACACCCTTCGAAGGCCGTCGCGGCCATACGGGTCACTTTCTCTCGCGGTGCTCGGACGGCTGTGGGAAGCCTCCCGCGGGACCGGGAGCTGAATTGCCCGGTAGGCTGAAACAGATTTCAGTGTGTGTGGAAACTTGGTCGCACGCAGTCGGGAAGTGCGGAACCGGCAGAGGAGACGGTGGAACATGGTGGCACGAGCGGGGCGGGGGCCTCGGGGCGAACGTGGCGCGCAGGCGGACCGCATCCTCGCAACGGCGCGTAAGTCCTTCGCCGAGCGAGGTTACAGCGGAACCTCGTTGCGAGCCGTGGCGAAGGCAGCCGAAGTGGACCCCACCCTGGTGAACTACTACTTCTCCAACAAGATGGGACTGCTGAAGGCGGCGCTGGAGCCGCCGGAATCCTTTGGTGCGGCAATCGGGGAGGCCGCTCGAGTGCCACTGGAGGAGCGCGGACGAGCCTTTGTCGAGGCGGCGCTGCGCATGTGGGACGATCCGGCCACCTCGGAGATTCTGCGGTCGATCATCCTCGCCGCGAGTCACGAGCCCTTCGCCATGGAGCGCCTCCGCGCCGTCTTCTCCGATCTTGTCTTGCAGGTGGTGTCGGCGAGCCTTCCCGACGACGAGGCCGGCCTGCGGGCGGACTTGGTGGCCACTCAGATCGTGGGACTGGCCATGACGCGTTACGTCTGGGCCCTCGACAGCATCGCCGATCTGCACACGGAGCAGGTCGTCCGCCTGATCGGGCCGACCGTGCAGCACTACCTCACCGGTCCCCTGGGCGTGGATGTTTCGGAGACCGTCTGAGTGGCGGATGACCCCCCAGGGATGAGTCGGTCGGCGCCGCGGTCGAGTACGCCGGCGGCCGCACCATGCTCATCACCGTTCGCCCCGCCGAGCGCGGCGCGCGGGCCGCCGACGACAGATATTTCAGCATGTATGGAAATTACTCTTGCCTGTAGCGGGGCGCCGGGCGTACCGTGAGCCCGTTAATTTCTGTATATGTGGAAATGAGGATGCCGTGGCTCGGGTAAGAGCAGCCGGTGCGGAGCCCGGTCAGCGTCAGTTGAACGGACCGCAGACCACAGGTCGCGAGTATCGCGACCTGTCCCCCGCTCTCCACGGGACGACCCGCGAGAACAATGTGCCTGTCCTGGTCCGTGACGGCACCAGGCTGCTGGCCGACATTCACCGCCCCGACGCCGACGGGAGATTTCCCGCGCTCATCGCGGCGGCACCCTATCCCCGCCAACTCCAGGACCTTGGCGCCCCCGCGGCGGTCATCGAGGCCGGCACCACCGACTTCTGGGTTCCACGCGGCTACGCCCATGTCATCGCCAACCTTCGTGGCACTGTGGGCTCGGACGGCACCTACACCTTTTTCGACGAGCAGGAGCGCCAGGACCTGTTCGACCTGGTCGAGTGGGTCGCGGGGCAGCCGTGGTGCGACGGCAACGTGGGCATGATCGGCATCAGCTACTACGCCATGACCCAGATGGCGGCGGCCACCCAGCGCCCACCTCATCTCGAGGCCCTGTTCCCGTTCAATGTCACCGTTCAGGCCTGGGAAGCCTCTTACCACAACGGCCTGTTGAGCCAGGCTTTCATCACCCCGTGGTTCCGTGCGCTAGGCGTCCTGTCCGCCCACGGCGACTCTCTCTACCGCAAGGGCCTGTCTCGCCTCCTGCGCAGAATTCTCGCGATTCCCGCCGTCCACCGCCGGTTCAGGCACACCGACGGCGTCCAGGCGACTCTCGGCCTGCGGCTGGTCAGCCGCTTCCGCCACGATGCCCACCCATGGGAGGCCCTGTTGAACGCGGTGACCGCCGAACACCCCACCCGGGATGCGTGGTGGGACGACCGCGACCTGACCGAACTGTTGTCCCGCGTCGACATCCCCGTCTACCTCGGCGGCGAGTGGTCCAACGTCCCCCTGCATCTACCCGGCCTCTTCCAAGCCTGGAAGGCCCTCGCCCACAACCCGCACGTGCGCATGACCATGCTCGGGGAGCACAGCTTGCCCTGGCCATGGGAGAGCATGCACATCGAGGCCCTCGCCTGGTTCGACCACTGGCTCAAGGGGCGGGACACCGGCATTCTCGAAGGCCCCGCCATCCGCTACTGGCTGCCCGGGGCCGAACGGTGGCTCACCGCCGACTCCTGGCCCCCGCCTGCGACGCACATGGCCTTGTCGCTCAACTCCGACGGCTCCCTCACCGGCGACGAGCAACCGGGCGAGCGCAGCTACGCCACGGACGGCGCGAACGCCATGCCCGCAGAACTGAGTTGGACCAGCGATCCCCTTCTCGGCGACCTCGACATGGTCGGTCACCCCGAGCTACGGCTCACCGCCACCAGCAGTGCGGCCGACACGGGATGGATCCTGCTCCTGCAAGACGTCGGCCCGGACGGCAAAGCCATCGAAGTCACCCAAGGCTGGCTGCGAGCCGGCATGCGCTATGTCGACGAGGACGCGAGCGCGACGGGCAGGCCCGTCCTCCCGATGAGGACGTGGGAGCCCGTCCCTGCGGGGGAGCCGGTCGACTACCGCATCCCGCTGGTGGCCAACGCCCGCCGATTCCGCCGCGGGCACCGCATCCGGCTCATCCTCACAAGCGACGACAGCCGCGAGGACTTCCGCCCCATGCTGCTGTTCAGTCACGCCCCCGTCGGCAGCCCGAGCATCAATACAGTGCACTCCAGATCACGTCTGCTCCTGCCGATCCTGGAAGGAGAGTGAACAGGGCGCCCGACAATTCGCCCCGCGCTCCCCTCGTCTACGACCGGACTCGGCAAGAGCACACCTGTACCGGGTGGCATCTCGAGCCACCCATATCACCTGCGGCTGGCGGCCCCGGACCTGAGGGCAGGCCCGCGCCGAACCGCTGGACGGAGCCGTCGACATCGGCGAGATCCAGATCGTCGGCGTCAGCCCACCCCCGAACCGAGGGGCTGCATTCGAGCCTCATATGAGGCAGACAGCACTCAGCTATGCCCACCGCCCTGACATCCAGGGACCAATTCTCGACATCGAAAACAGGAGATCGCCATGACCGCAACAACCATCCTCGCAGCTTTGCTCGCGATCGTTCTGCTAGGGGCCGGTACAACCATGACCCTGGCCGTCAGCTTCCAACGCGACACCGCGGCGCACCTCGGATTCAGCGTCAACGCCTTCCGCGGTATCGGGGCCTTGGAGTTGCTCGGTGCGATCGGAGTACTTCTGGGGCTGACGATCCCCGCCGTCGGCGCCCTCGCCGCGGTGGGCATCGTGGCGCTGATGGTCGGCGCCGCTATCAGCCACCTCCGCGTTCGCGACCGGTTCGCGCAGCTGATCCCAGCGATAGCGATCGCTGCCGTCGCGGTCGCGTATCTGATTTTGGTTGGGCAACAGGCAGTTTCGTGAGGCGCGTACCCGACGCTGGACTACGAGCGGACCGTCGCGGCCGTTCGACGTGACGCAGCGCCCGCACTCCACCGCCATTGCGCACGGGCTCCGGAGTAGCGAGCCTGTCGAGCGGCCCGGCTTGACATCCGTCTCGAAAGTGTGTGCACTTTAGCGAGTTCTTGATTCCTAAGGGGTTTTCATGTCGTCGCAGCAGTGGTGTCTAGTCCAGTTCGTCGGGAGCAACCGAGCGCAGCCGAGTGTCGGCGTGCTCGCCGACGGCGAAGTCGGCCGGGCGCCGGAGCCGCTATCGGGTCTCACTTTGTTGGAAGTTCTCGATCGGTGGGCCGAGTTCACGCCCCTGCTCCGGAATTTCCAGCCCTCGGCGCTCGAGGTCATACCGGATGTCGAACTCGTCGCACCTCTCACGTACCCCCGCAAGGTCATCTGCGCCGGGGCGAACTACTACGGACACGCGGAGGAGATGGGCACGCAGCGTCCGGATCCGGACGGTGAGCCCTTCTTCTTCCTCAAGCCACCCACCACGACGGTCCTGGGCGCGCACGACGACGTGCGTCTGCCGGAACGCGCCGACGTGGACTGGGAGGTCGAGTTGGCCGTCGTCATCGGCGCGGGCGGTCACGATATCGATGAGCGCGCGGCCCTCGATCACGTGGCTGGCTACACGGTCGCCAACGACCTGTCCGCTCGGGGACTGTTCCCGAGGAAAGACGCGGTCCTCGCACCATTCGGCTGGGACTGGTTCCAGCACAAGGCATTCGACGGGTCGTGCCCATTGGGGCCCGGACTCGTGCCCAGCTGGCAGATCGGCGATCCGCACGGCCTCACGCTTCGGCTGACGGTCAACGGGGAGATCAAGCAGGAAGCGTCCACCGCCGACATGGTGATCACGGTGCCGCGGTTGATCGCCGCCGCGAGCCGCGTGCTGACCCTCGAGCCGGGTGACGTCATCCTGACCGGTACGCCGGCCGGTGTCGGCCTGCCGCGCAACACTTTCCTCAACGCCGGCGACCTGGTCGTCAGCGAAATCGACGGCCTCGGTCGGCTGGAGAACAGAATGGTCGCGGCATGACCGGGAGCGTCCATCGTCGATGAGGGCAGGGACTATGCCATCCCATGAGTCGATCTCTTCGGCCGAGAACGTGCTCACGCTCCTCGTCGCTCTGCGCGAGAACGGTAGGTTGCGCGCGGCCGACGCCGCGGAACTGCTCGCGGTGACGCCTCCCACCGCACACCGGCTGTTGTCCACCCTCAAGCGGCACCGGTTCGCCGAACAGGACCGCAAACGCGCCTACCTGCCGGGACCACGGCTGACGCAATTCCCGTGGGGCGCCGAGCCACCACACGACCTCGGCGTCCTCGGCCATCCCTATCTGGCCGACCTTTCGCGGCGGTCGGGCTGTACGACTTTCCTGGTGACTCTGGAGGGCAACGGCTGCCGGTTCATCGACGGCGTCGAGAGCAGCCGTGCCCACCGCGTCCGGAGTCGTGTCGGGCACTTGCTGCCCGCACACACCACATCGGGCGGCAAGGTGCTCCTGGCCCAGCTTCCCGACAGCGAACTGGTCGCGCTCTACCCCGACCGCCACGTCCGAATGCGTGATGGTTCGACGCGTGAGCTCGTCGCGCTCCGTCGTGAACTCGGTGTCGTCCGCAGGCAGGGTTATGCCCTCTGCCTGGAGACGAACGAGCAGTGTGTGAACGCCGTCGGCGTCCCGGTCACCACCCGGCCCGGCATGGTCATCGCCGCGGTCGTGTTGGCGTGCCCTTCGGCGGGCTCCAGCCGCAGGCACCTCGTCGACCTCGTACCCGACGTCCGGGCGACCGCGTCCGCGATCGCCGAGAACTTCGCCTGAAGGTCGAGCCCTCGCCTCGCGCTGGTCACTCCAGCGTTGACGCACTCCCCGGCCGCGGTCACCTATCGGCTGACCGAACGCGGCCAGGCCTTGCGCCCCGCCATGAACCGGCGGTCCGGACAGCTAGCTCATAGTCAGTCGCGGCGGTGCGGTCGGCACCGGTCGGCGGCGCCTCCGGTGACGGCCGCGACACGCCCTGGTCACGTCGCCTTGGTCACGCGAAAACCGGGGCCACGTCGAAGAAGACACGATAGCTATCGATCAGGCCGCTGCCACCGACAGTCCAGATCGACACCACCGGGATGGAGACCTCTCGGCCATCTTTACGCGTATAGGTGACAACCAGCTCGACGATGGTGTCATTGCCCACGACCCACTCGTGGACGATCTCGTGGTGCATCCCACTGAGCATGCCGAAGAAGCCGACAGTGCCCGCCTCGACCGCCTCGCGGCCCTCGAGAACGGGGCCGTTGCCGAAGGCGGTCTTGCCATCATGGGCGAAAAGCCCCGCAAAGGCCTTCGAGTCGAGAGTGTCGACCGCGTGGAACACGGCGGCGGTCAAAGCGCTGGTCATAATTGGATCCTTTCGAGATGAACTGCATACACCTTGACCCGATCCAGTCACGTCCGGCCATCTCCCTGAGCACAAATTCCGCTTTGCGGAATGAACTCCCCGAAGCGTCGATTTTCGCCCCGCGCTTGGCGCTCAGGCTAAAAAGTGCATACAGTTATCCAGTGAGCTCTTCCACCACCCAACCCATCGAAGTCCAGGTTTCCGACGCGGCGCGCGCCATGGCCACCATGGGGCTGGTCGACGCGTTCGGGCATGTATCCGCCAGGGAGTTCGGCCACATGGTGATCACACCTGCCGCGGATCTCGAGACCGTCGAGGCGTCGAACTGCATCCGTGTCCCGTTGAACGCGACGTCTTTGCCACCCGGATGCCCGGCCGAGGCGTGGGCCCATTTGGCCCTCTACCACCGTTTCCCGGCGACCGGAGCGATCGCGCGGGCCCAGCCGGCGGCATCGCTGGCTGTCGGCATGCTCGCCGACCGCATCGCCCCGACCCACGGCCAGGCGTGCTGGCTGGGCGAATCCGTGCCGGTGTACCCCTCCGCGCTACTGGTCCGCGAAGCCGACCGCGGCCTGCGACTCGCCGAGGCGATCGGCGCGTCGGACGCGCTCATTCTGCGCGGCAACGGCGCGATCACGATGGCAGCCGACCCCGCCACCGCAGTCGCCACCATGTCGGTGCTTGCCGCCGCGTGCACCGTCTGGCTCGAGACGAGGGACGCACCAGCCGCCGCCATGTCGGCGGAAGAGATTCGCTCATGGCAAGCCGTCAAACACGAGCTACTGCCCAGACTGGGGGCACACCTGCTGCGCAAAGCGGCGACGACGCGCGCCGCCCGATGATCCCACGCGCGTATGCCACCCAAGGCTCGACGCCGCTGAACTCCGTCGCCATACCGACCGGACTGGATCAGGTTGCGGTGGAAGCGAATTCGGGCGTGTGCGTACCCCGACCAGGCGCACGGCCCCGCGCCGGAACACGGGGCTCGTCGCCCACGGTCCGGACGTCAGCTTATGGGCAGCGTGACGGACGCTTCTCCACCGGCGACCCGACGGATGGCCGCGAGCGTTGCGCCGACCGCCGCTATGTACTGCGTCGTCATTTCCTCGGCGTACGCCGCCTCCTCGGGAGAACCACTCTGTAAGCCTTCGAGCACCAGCGCGAAGCTGAACCGGAGGAACAGCTCCCCCTCGTCTTCCTCGATGTCGTTGACGATCGTGCCGAGGACCGGCCCCGAGATGCGCGTGAAAATCACCCGCTGCTGCGGCTGGAGGCTGACTCGCTCGGAATAGCGGTCGCCGAACAGCTCGATCTCGCGCTCGAACGTCACGTCATCGAGGCGAGCGGTGACGAGGCAGTGGGACATGGCCGGCACGAAGGGCAGCGCATTGTCGGCCTTCATGACCAGGCCCTGCCACACGGCAGTCCGATCGAGCGTCGGCTCGCCGGTCTCGTTGACCGGGAGGCGGTGAGTGACGTAGATCATTTGGTGACTTCCTGTGCGAGTGCGTTCTGGGCGGAGATCTGGTCGTGCACGCTGGCTATATCGAGTTCTCCCCAACCGTCGGCCAAGGCCTGGTCGAAGACCGCTTTGGCCGCCTCGAACACCGGCCGATGCTCGCCGACCTCGTGCAGGTGCGCCTCGATCTGGTCGAGGATCTCGTGCAGCGTCGCGATGGGCCCTGGAGCGGGCAGCCATGAGCGTTGCGCCATCACGGGACCTCGCTGCTCGAGCAGCGCCGAGCCCGCGATGGACGTCTCCAGGGCGCACTGGACCATCTCGAGGTCCAAGTTGTCGCGGCGGGCCAGCGCGATCGCTTCCGCGGCCGCGACCGTATGGGTCGCCACCAGCATGGAGGAGATGTACTTCAGGTGGGTGCCGGTCCCGAAGTCACCGGTTCTGACCCAGGGCCCCGAGATGGCGTCCAAGACGTCGGCGACTCGATCGATCGCCTCCGCCGCTCCGGAGGCGAAGATCCTGGCCAGCCGCGGGCCGACCATTCCGGGGCTGCCGCTGATCGGACAGTCGAGCATGGTGGCCCCGACATGCTGGAGCTGACGCATCAATGCGAGCTTGCGCGTCACCGGGATCGTGCTCATCTCGAGGTGGATCGCTCCGGGGCGCATCGTCGACAGCGTGCCCTCGGGTCCGCTGACCACGCGCTCGACGTCATCCGCGGTCGGCAGGATCGACACGATGACCTCGCACGAGGTGGCCAGTTCCGCCGGCGACGACGCGACGGTGCCGCCCGCGGCCTCGAGCTCGGGACAGTGGATGCTGCGCCGGTACCCCACGACGTCGATCCCCCGGGCCAGCAAGTTCTCAGCGATCGGCAGGCCCATCTTGCCCAGTCCGATGACTCCGATAATTCTCACATTGGTCACGTCCTCACGGGTTTTCGCGCGGGGAGGGGACGCCTTCGTCGACGCCACGACTCCGAAATACTGTATGCAGTTTACGCGGACGACATCCGAAAGAGAAGGAATATGTATACACATCGCTTACGCTAGGGGTATGAGTCGCAAAGTGCTCGTCCCGCACATCACCAGGGTGGAACTACCCGAGGCACGCCAAGCTATCCCGTATGTACACGCCTACCTGCGCGAAAGGATTCTCGACGGCACGCTGCGGCCTGGGACGAAGCTCTCTCAGGTGTCGCTGGCCGAGCAGCTCGGTGTCAGTCGCACGCCGTTGCGCGAGGTGCTGCGGATGCTGCAGGAGGAGGGCCTGGTCCAGATCGAACCGAACCAGCGCACCCGCGTCTCCATGCTCGACCCGCGTGAACTCGACGAGATCTATGCCAGCCGAGTCGTGCTCGAGTCGCTGGCCGTCGCCATGACAGTGGACAGCTTCGACGACGCCGCCCGAGATCACGCGACCGAGCAACTGGCGGCCATGCGCGTGGCCGCGGAGGAAGGTGAGACCGAGCGCTGGTTCGTCATCCACTCGGCGTTCCACCGCACGATCACCTGCGGCGCCGGTGACACCATGCAGAAGCAGTTGCGTCAACTGGCCGACCGGTGTGTCCGGTACATCCGGATCTACCAGGGTGGCGAGCCGAACAGCTGGCACAAGGCCGGCGATCACGAACACGCGCAGATTCTGTCCGCGCTGGTGGAGGGCGCCAAGGCCACGGCCCAAGCCCGCATGGCGAGTCACTTGGCCCACACCGCTTTCAAAGTATTGAGCGACACCTCGCCCGACTACCAGCCGACCGCTGTGCCATTGGCCCTGGAGATGGTCGGCGTTCCGGACTGACGGGTGAGCAACCGCCGTGCGCCGATGGTCTTCGATGAGGTCGAGGCCCGGCTCGCGCCGTGGCACCGGCAGCCCGCGCGGCGGTTGCGTGGTCACCCCGCGTCACCACTGCCGATGCTGAGGTGGTGACGCGGGGCAGCAGGGGTCAGGACAGGGTGGTGACCTCCAGGTCGCCGTCGGCGTACTGGGCGCGTAGCCGCTTCTTGTCGAACTTGCCCACGCTGGTCTTGGGGACCTCGGCGATGAATGTCCACCGTTCGGGCAGCTGCCATTTGGCGAACTTGTCGGCCAAGAATTCCCGCAGTTCTTCGGGTTTGACTTCGGCGCCCTCGGCCAGCACGATCGCCACCAACGGACGCTCGTCCCACTTCTGGTCCGGCACACCGATCACCGCGGCCTCGGCGACCGCCGGATGCGCGAT